>NZ_JBSFWR010000014.1:0-109483 GCF_053594915.1 Kitasatospora sp. NPDC002543
TCGAGGGCAACCCCCTGAAAGCCATACCCGGAGTCTCTGGGCCTCTGGACCTTACGACGGCCCGTCCAACCCACCAACAACGTAGGACCCCCTGAGGCGCCGGGACGCCGGGACGCCGGGACGCCGGGGCCGATCCCTCCGCGCCGGGCCGGGCCTTGGGGCCGCCGCCCCGGTCAGCCCTTGGGGCTGATCACCGCGAACCGGGCGCCCTCGCGGTCCCGCAGCCGGGCCACCCGCCCGTACGGGGAGTCGAAGGCCGGCCCGAGCACCCCGCCGCCCAGCTCCACGGCCCGGGCCACCGCCCGGTCGGTGTCGGGCACGGAGAAGGACACCTCCCAGTGCGGCGGCGTCCCGGCCGGACCGGCGGCCTGCTCCCTGGCCAGCGCGGCGACGCTGTGGCCCTCGGCGCGCAGCACCACCCGGTCGTGCTCCCAGCGGACGTCGAAGCGCTCCGGATCGCGGCCGTCCCAGCGGAACACCTCGCCGTAGAACAGCGCCGCCGCGAACGGGTCCGGCGTGCGCAGCTCGATCCAGACCGGCGCCCCGGGCACGTCCAGCTTCCGGGCCCGGCCCGGCGGACCCTCCCAGATGCCGAACGCCGCGCCCGCCGGGTCCGCCGCGAAGGCCACCCGGCCGGCGTCGAAGGCCAGCGGGCCGACCGCCAGGGTCGCGCCGCGCTCACGCACCGCGTCGGCGGCGGCATCGGCGCTCTCCGTCCCGAAGTAGGCGGTCCAGGCGAGCGGGATCGCGCCGACCCCGGCGACGCCCAGCCCGGCCACCGCCTCTCCCCCGGCCACCGCGTGCGCGTACGGGCCGAAGCGGTCCGGTCCGGGTTCGAACTCCCAGCCGAGCAGCGGCCCGTAGAACTCCTCGGCGTCCTCCGGACTCCGGGCCATCAGGCTCACCCAGCACGGTACGGCCGCCACACAGCGCACCCTGGCGACCGTCTCACCGCTGCCCATCGCGAACCTCCTCCACCCGCCCGGCCGCCGGGCCCCTCCCGACTCCGACGGCCCACCGGCCGCCCGGGACGCCCACAGCCTAGGCGGAGACCCGTACCTCCCCGGGGAAGCCATGCCCGGGATCAGCGCACCCAGTTCTTCAGGGGCTCCGTCTCCAGGACGATGCCCACGGGCTCGGGCAGGCGGACGGTCTTCCCGAAGGGGAGGATCCGAACGGATTCGTAACGGACTCCGTCGGGCTGACTGTGGACGATGACCTCGGCGGAGTCCCGGTCGATCAGGAGGTAGATCGCAATCCCCGCCTCGGCGTAGGCGCGGGGCTTCTCCACACGGTCACGACGGTCGGTGTCGGACTCGTAGGAAGTGACCTCTGCGACCATCAGGACCCCGCTGGTCGGAGCCCAGTCCCCGTACCCGACGAAGGCGTCGGCATCCGCGAGGGTGCCGTCAGGGCGGGCACGGCCGTCTCGGTAGCCCGCGAGCCTCAGGCCTTGATCGTGCAGGTAGAGATCCGGCCTGGCCTGGATGCAGATCCGCAGGAGCCACTGGACGATACGGCCGTGATCACCGTCCGGCACAGGCTTGATCCCCAACTTCCCGTTGATGAACTCCAGCCGGATGCCTTCGACGGTCCGGCCCAGATGACGGGCGAACTCCTCGAACTGCTCGGGCAGCATCTGCGGGCGCTCGGAGATCGCGGTCACGGGCCTTCCTCCTCCGCCTGGACACCCTCCGGGTGAACGATTTCCCCGGCGAGCGGTTACGGGCCGTCCGGTCCCGACCATAGCCGAGCAGGGCCCGACCACCCACAGGTGACGCAGGTCACAGTGGCGGGGGAAATTCCGGGGACGGATTCCCCGTTTGCGAGTACGTTGGAAGAAGCGGGGAGAATTTCCCCGGTATCCTGATGAGGAGCAGTCGTCGTGACCACCACCGCCGAGTCGGTCCGCCCCGCGGGGAGCGCGCGTACGCCGAAGTTGCGTGCGGACGCGAGCCGGAACCGGGAGCGGATCGTGCTGGCGGCCCGGGACGCGTTCGTCGAGCACGGTGCGGACGCGCCGCTGGACGAGATCGCGAAGCGGGCGGGGGTCGGCAACGCCACGCTGTACCGGAACTTCCCGGACCGGGTGGCACTGATCCACGAGGTGGCGGTGCTCGTCAAGAACCGCGTCCTCGCCCTCGCCGAGACGGCGACGGCGGAGGCGGACGCTCCTGACGGCGACGGCCCGTTCAACGCTCTCCAGCGGTTCGTGCACGCGTCCGTCGGGGAGAAGGTCGGCGGGCTCTGCACCCTGTTCAGCAACCACGTCGACCCGTACGACCCGGAGTTGACCGAGATCCGGGAGCGCCTGCAGGCCGCCGTCGGCGGCCTGATGGAGCGCGCCCGGGCAGCGGGCGAGCTGCGGACGGACGTCGAGAACGGTGACCTGTTCATCGCGATGAGCCAGCTGACCCGCCCGCTGCCGAACACCGCCTGCCGGCTGCACGACGAGTTCGTCCACCGGCACCTGCAGATCTTCCTGGACGGCCTTCACGCGCCGGCCCGATCGGCCCTGCCCGGCCGGGCCGCGACCTTCGAGGACTTCCAGCCCCAGAACTGACCGACCACCAGTACCGACCGGCCGGCCGCGCCCCGTCGCGCTCCGGCACGCCGTTCCACCGACCTCTCCCGCACACCACCGCTGAACGTTCGCCGTACGGCAACATGCCGTTCCCGTACGGAACTTGACCGTTCACGCCAACCGTTCACGCACACCACACGCACCGTGAAGTGAGTACCCCCATGCCTCAAACCGACGCCCGACCGGCGACGCTGCCCGATCCCCGGCGCTGGAAGGCGCTGATATTCATCGGCCTCGCCCAGCTGATGGTCGTCCTCGACGCGACCATCGTGAACATCGCCCTGCCGTCCGCGCAGCGTGACCTGGGCATCTCCGACGGCAACCGCCAGTGGGTGATCACCGCCTACGCGCTGGCCTTCGGCGGCCTGCTGCTGTTCGGCGGCCGGATCGCGGACCTCTGGGGCCGCAAGCGGACCTTCATCGTCGGCCTGACCGGCTTCGCCCTCGCCTCCGCGCTCGGCGGCGCCGCGGCCAACACCGCGATGCTGCTCGGCGCCCGCGCGCTCCAGGGCGTGTTCGGCGCACTGCTCGCGCCCGCCGCGCTCTCGCTGCTCGCGGTGACCTTCACCGAGGCCAGGGAGCGCGCCAAGGCCTTCGGCATCTACGGGGCGATCGCCGGTGGCGGCGGCGCCATCGGCCTGATCCTCGGCGGCCTGCTCACCGAGTACATGAACTGGCGCTGGACCTTCTTCGTCAACATCCCGTTCGCCATCGTGGCCGCCGTGGGCGCCGTGCTGGTGATCCGCGAGCCCGCCGAGGGCCGCAACCGCAACAAGCTGGACGTGCCCGGCGTGCTGCTGGTGACCACCGGCCTGGTCGCGCTGGTCTACGGCTTCACCCGTGCCGAGTCCGACGGCTGGTCCTCCGGCAGCACCATCGGGCTGTTCGTCGCGGCCGCCGTGCTGCTGACCGCCTTCGTGCTGGTGGAGCGCCGGGTCAAGGCCCCGCTGCTGCCGCTGCGCGTGGTGCTCGACCGCAACCGCGGCGGGGTGTACCTGTCGCTGGGCATGGCCGTGATCGGCATGTTCGGTCTGTTCCTCTTCCTGACCTACTACCTGCAGATCGTGCTCGGCTACAGCCCGGTGCTGACCGGCGTGGCCTTCCTGCCGATGGTGGCCGGCATGATCACCGGCTCGACCCAGATCGGCGCCCGGCTGATGACCAAGGTCCCGGCCCGCTACCTGATGGCGCCCGGATTCCTGGTGGCCTCGATCGGCATGTTCCTGCTGACCCACATCAGCCTGGACACCTCCTACCCGGCGCTGATCCTGCCGGGCCTGGTCCTGATGGGCCTCGGCATGGGCACCGCGTTCATGCCGGCCATGAGCCTCGCCACGCACGGCGTCCAGCCGCGCGACGCGGGCGTCGCCTCGGCGATGGTCAACACCTCGCAGCAGGTCGGCGGCGCCATCGGCACCGCGCTGCTGAACACCATCGCGGCCAGCGCGACCACGGGCTGGCTGGCCTCGCACGCCACCGCCGCGGTCGCCTCGCCGGAGGCCGCCAAGGCGCTGCAGTTCCAGGGCATGGTGCACGGCTTCTCGACCGCGATCTGGGTGTCCTTCGGGATCCTGGTGGCGGCCGGCGCGGTCGCCTTCACCTTCGTCAACGCCGGCCGGCCGGACGCCGCGGCGGGCTCGGGCACGGGCGCGGCGAAGGAGAACGACGTGCCGGTGCTGGTGCACTGACGCGCAGGGGTTGCTCGGGTGCGTACGCGGCCCGCCCGGTGTCCTTCCGACACCGGGCGGGCCGTTCGCCGTTTCCGCGGGGCGGACCGGGGGCGGAGGCGGCACCGGAGGAGCCCCGGAGTGCCGGGCCGGGGCCGCACCACGACCGGAACCCGTGCCACCGGACGCACTCGCGAGTTCCTCACATCCCGGCCCCAAGGCGACCTTGTTCGGCGGTCGGCCTGTCGCCTAAGGTGAGCGAAGCACTTCGTTCCGTGTGCACCCTTCCCCGCGCTCGACCCGAAACCCCTCGGGACTGCGCTTTTTACGTGTCTGACATGCTCACGACACGAATTTTTTCCCGCGCCGCTCGACAGCCGCCTCCTCGCTCCCGAACCAGCGAAGGGTTCCGCCATGTCGCCATCGCTCCCGCACGACCGGTCCCGCCGACCGGAGTTCCGCCGTCCCGGCGCCGAAAGCGCGCCCCGCGCGCCGAGACGCTCCCGGCACGACGCACACCCGGCCTGACACGACCGGAGCCACGCACGAACCGCACCCCACGATCCGATCACCCCAGAAGACTTCTCCGGACGTGAAGAATGACCGACCGCCTGGACTTCAGCCTCACGCAGCTGCGCTACTTCGTGGAATCGGCCGAACTCGGCAACATCTCGGAAGCGGCCGAGAAGCTCAGAGCCTCGCAATCGACCGTCTCCTCGGCCATCATGCGGCTGGAACGCCAACTCGGCGTGCAACTCCTGCTCCGCCACCACGCCCGCGGTGTCACCCTCACCCCCAACGGACGGCACCTGCTGCTCGGCGCCCGCGCGCTGCTGGGCCAGGCCAGGAGCCTCCAGGAACAGGGGGACGCGCTGGCCGGCCGCGTCGAGGGCCGGCTCGGACTCGGGTTCCTCGCCCCGGTCGCACCGCTGCTGCTCCCCCGGACCCACCGGATCGCCGCGGAACGGCACGCCGGCCTGCGGCTGGCCACCCGCGAGGAGCCGGCCGACCGGCTGCTGGCACTGCTCCGGGAGGGGCAGTGCGAACTGGCCGTCACCTACGACTTCCTGAGCGGTGACGCCCGCTTCGTCCCGCTGGCCGAGCTGCCCATGCGGGCACTGCTCGCGGACGACGACCCCTGCGGCCGCGGCGGCCCCGTCCGCCTGGCCGAGCTCGCGGAGCGGCCGTTCGTCGCCCTCGACGACCCTCCGCTGCTGCTCCACTTCGAGAAGTTCTTCGCCGACGCCGGTGTTCCGCTGCCGCCGGTGATCACCGCGGCCGGACCGGAGACCGTCCGCGGCCTGGTGGCCGCCGGGTGCGGCTTCGCCCTGGTCCACCAGCGCGCCCACCGGGCCACGGCGCCGGACGGCGGCCGGATCCGCCCGGTGGAACTCGCCGAGGACGCGCCGACCGCGTCGCTCGGCGTGGCCGCCGCGCCCGGCCTCACCCTCGACCGGCGCGGCCGGGCGGTCCTGAACGTGCTCAGGACGGTGGTCCCGGCCAGCTGTCTGTGACGCCGCGGCACACCCCTTCCGCCCCACCCCCTCATCCACGCGACACACGCCGGAGGAATGCCGTGTTCGCCATGCTCTTCGCCGGTCAGGGAAGCCAGCACAAGGGAATGGGGGCCGAGGTCCTCGAACGCTATCCGGGACTGGTCGGGTACGCCTCCGACCTGCTGGGATACGACCTGGCCGCCCTGTGCACCCGGGACCCCGACCGTCTGCTCTCCCGCACCGAGTACACCCAGCCGGCGATCTTCGTCGTCAACGCCCTGCACGCCTTCGAACACGTCCACCGGGAGGACCGCCCGGCGGACGTGTACCTCGGGCACAGCCTCGGCGAGTACAACGCCCTGCTGGCCGCCGGGGTCTTCGACTTCGAGACCGGGCTCCGGCTGGTCGCCGAGCGCGGCGCGCTGATGGCCGCGGCCTCCGACGGCGGCATGGCCGCCGTCCTGGACACCCCCGAGGAGCGCCTGCTGGGGATCCTCTCCGACCACGGCGTCGACGGCGTCGACATCGCCGGCCTGAACACCCCGTCACAACTCGTCATCGCGGCCACTCCCCCGGTGCTGGCCGCCGCGGTCGACTGCCTGGAGAAGCAGGGGATCCGGGTGGCGCGGCTGAAGGTGAGCGCGCCCTTCCACTCCCGCTACATGGAGCCGGCCCGGGTGCGGTTCGCGGAGTTCCTCACCGGATTCACCTTCGCCGCGCCCGTGACGCCCGTGGTCTCCAACGTCACCGCCCGGCCGCACCGCCCGGAGGACACCGCCCGGCTGCTGGCCGAACAGCTCGTCGCCCCGGTGCGCTGGACCGACTGCGTACGAAGTCTCCTCGAAGCCGACGCCGCCGTCGAGTTCACCGAGATCGGGGGCACCGCCCTCACCCGCATGGTCGACAAAATCACGTCTGGAGCCTGAACGATGGAAACGACGACCGGCACGATCCGGACGTACCTGGAAGAACGCTTCCTCTTCGAATTCGACGACGAGATCACCCCGGACACCGACCTGTTCAAGGCCGGCGTGATCGACTCCTTCGGCTACGTCCGGATGATGAAATTCCTGGAATCCGAGTTCTCCGTGGTCCTCGACAGCGACGAGATCCTCATGGACGTCCTCGTCTCGCTCAACGCGATCGACGCGTTCATCCAGAAGAAGCTCGCCGAGAACTGAGCCGAGAGCCGAGGGGACTGTCATGTGCGGAATCGCCGGGTTCCTCGCGAACCCACCATGGTCCGGAGCGACCACCGAGGTCATCACCTCCATGCTCTCCGCCATCCGCCACCGCGGGCCGGACCAGGCCGGCTACTACCTGGACGACGGGCTCGCGATGGGAGCCGTACGGCTGGCGATCGTCGATCCCGCCGACGGCGCGCAGCCGATGTCGGACCCGACCGAGCGCCACTGGATCTGCTTCAACGGCGAGATCTACAACCACGTCGAACTGCGCGCGGAACTGGAGGCCCTGGGCCGCCCGTTCCGCACCGACCACTCCGACACCGAAGTCGCCCTGCAGGCCTGGATCCAGTGGGGACCGGACTGCTTCGCCCGCTTCAACGGCCCGTTCGCGCTCGCGATCAGGGACACCGTGACCGGCCGGTTCGTCCTGGCCCGCGACCGCTACGGCAAGCGCCCGCTGTACTACGCCGAGCACGACGGCGCCCTCCTGTTCGCCTCCGAGGCCAAGGCCTTCGGCGCCTTCCCCGGCTTCCGCTTCGAGCTCTCCCCCAAGGACCTGGCCGCGATCTACGCGGTGTGGACGCCACTGCCCGACCGCACGCCGTTCGTCGGCGTCCGCCAGCTGCCGACGGGCTCGTTCCTGGAGATCGACGGCGACCGGCGCTCACTGCGCGCCTACGAGGAACTCTCCTTCGACGCCCCGGGCTTCGACGGCACCGAGCGCGAGGCGGTCGAGTTCGTCCGGGAGAGCCTGCGCGCCGCGGTGGAGCTGCGGCTGCGCTCCGACGTGGAGGTCGGCGTCTACCTGAGCGGCGGTCTCGACTCCTCCGTGGTGACCGCCCTCGCCACCCGGCTGTCCGGGCACCGGGTCCGCACCTTCTCGGTGGCCTTCCGGGACAAGCACTTCGACGAGTCCGACAGCCAGCTCCTGGTCGCCGATCACCTGGGCACCCTGCACTCCGCCCTCCCGGTCACCCGCGCGGACATCGCCGACAACCTCCCCGCGGCGGTGTACCACGCCGAGGTGCCCGCCTTCCGGACGTCCTTCGTCCCGATGTTCCTGCTCTCCCGCCACGTCCGCGACGCCGGCGTCAAGACCGTGCTCAGCGGCGAGGGCTCCGACGAGGCCTTCCTCGGCTACTCGCTGTTCCGCGAGACCATGCTGCGCGAACGCTGGCACGAGCTCACGGACGACGCGCGGCGGGCCGGCCTCGCCACCCTGCACCCGGAGCTGGAGCACTTCGGCCCGGCCCACCAGAGCCATCTGCTCGGCCTGTACCAGCAGTTCGCCACCGAGCGGCTCCCCGGCCTGTTCTCCCACGAACTGCGCTACCAGAACGGCCGGTTCGCGGCTCGGCTGATCGCCTCCCGGGACGACCCGTTCGCCGACCTGCTCGACCTGGTCGCCCGGACACCGGGCTACCAGGCCATGTCCGCGGTGCAGAAGGCCCAGTGGCTGGAGTACAAGACCCTGCTGCCCGGGTTCCTGCTCTCGACCCAGGGCGAACGCGTCGCGCTGGCGCACAGCGTGGAGAACCGCTGCCCGTTCCTCGACCCGGCGGTGGTCCGGGCCGCCTCCTCCGTCAACCTCCGCTTCGACGACGGGTGGAACGAGAAGGCCGTGCTGAAGAAGGCGTTCCGCGCCGAGCTCCCGGCCTGGACCACCGGCCGCCCCAAGCAGCCCTACCGCGCTCCGGGCAGCGAGGCGTTCACCGAGCGCCGCCCGGACTACCTGGAACTCCTCCTGTCCGACGCCGAGTTGGGCAAGCTCGACTTCCTGGACCAGCGGTTCGCCCGGCGCCTGACGGACCGGATCATGGAGTCGCCCGCCGAGGAGGTGAGCACCAAGGAGGACCAGGCCTTCGTCTACCTGCTCACCACCGCCGTGCTCCACCGGCAGTTCGTGCTCGACGGCGCGGGCCGGGCCGGCACGACCCGAACCGAGGCACTCGACCTGAAGGTGACCGTGGACCGGCGTCACGCCGTCCGGACCGGCAAGGAGGCCCGGTGACCACCGACGACACGGCCATCATCGGGCTCGCCCTGCGCTTCCCCGGGGCCGACACCCTCGCCACGCTCTTCGACCACCTCGCCGCCGGACGCTCCCTGATCACCGAGGTCCCGGCCGAACGGTGGTCCAAGGAACGCTACTTCGGCGACCCGCGCAGCGGCGGCGAACGGACCAACAGCGTCTGGGCCGGATTCATCGAGGACGCGGACCGCTTCGACGCCGCCTTCTTCGCCATCTCCCCGCGCGAGGCCGAGACGATGGACCCGCAACAGCGGTTCGCCCTCGAACTCGCCTGGAAGGCGATCGAGGACGCGGGATACCGGGCGGGCGAACTCGCCGGCAGTCGCACCGGCGTCTTCATGGGCGTCTGCCACGCCGACTACGCCGAACTGATCGAGCGCGACGACGTACCGACCGACGCCTACTTCCCAACCGGCACGGCCTACTCGATCATCGCCAACCGGCTCTCGTACCACTTCGACCTCCACGGCCCGAGCATCGCCAACGACACCGCCTGCTCCAGCTCCCTGGTGTCCGTCTACGAGGCCGTCACGGCGCTGAACAACGGGGACTGCGACCTGGCCCTGGCCGGCGGCGTGAACCTGTGCTGGTCCCCGAAGCACTTCGTGGCCTTCAGCAAGGCCGGCATGCTCTCGCCCACCGGCCGGGCGAACGCCTTCGACCAGGGTGCCGACGGGTTCGTCCGCGGCGAGGGCGGGGCGGTCCTGCTGCTCAAACCGCTCGCCCGGGCGCTCGAGGACGGCGACCCCGTCCACGGGGTGATCAAGGGCGTCGGCACCAACCACGGCGGCCGGACCAACTCTCTGACCGTGACCAGCCCGGCCGCCCAGGCCGCGCTGATCGAGGAGGTCCACACCCGGGCCGGCGTCGCCCCCGGAACCGTCGGCTACATCGAGGCGCACGGGCCGGGCACCCCGGTCGGGGACCCGATCGAGGTCGTCGGCCTCAAGCGCGCCTTCCGGAACCTGCACCGGGCCGCCGGCACCGAGCCCACCCCGGGCACCACCGGCATCGGCTCGGTCAAGACCAACATCGGGCACCTGGAATCCGCCGCCGGGGTGGCGGGCGTGGTGAAGGTCGTCGCCGCCATGGCGGCCGGGGTGCTGCCCGCGACCGTCAACTTCGAGACCCTGAACCCGCTGATCAACCTGGACGGCACCCCCTTCTACGTGGTGGCCGGGACCCGCCCCTGGCCGGCCGGGACGGACGCGCCCCGCCGGGCGGGCGTCAGCTCCTTCGGATTCGGCGGGACCAACGCCCACGTCCTGCTGGAGGAACCGGCCCCGCGCGCCGCGTCGCCCGACACGCCGGGCCCCTACGTCGTGCCGCTGTCGGCACGCGACCCCGAGCGGCTGCGCGTGCTCGCCGGGCTGCTGCGGGAGCACCTGCTCGCGCCGGAGTCCGCGCTGCGGCCGCACCAGTCGCCGGCCGACATCGCCCACACCCTGCGGGTGGGCCGCGAACCGCTGGCGGCCCGGGCCGCGCTCGTCGTCTCCGACCGGGAACAGCTCGTCGCCGCGCTGGAACCGCTGGCGTCCGGCGAGCTCCCGGCGGGCGGCAGCGCCAACCCCGCCGGCGCCGGACCCGAGCTCATGACGGCGGTCGCCGACTGGCTGGACGGCGGGGACGCCCGGTGGCCGCAGCTGCCCGGCGCCCACCGGGTGCGGCTGCCCACCTACCCGTTCGCCCGGGACCGGCACTGGTACCGCGTGCCGGAGCCCTCCGCCCCCGCCGGTACCGGCGCCGGGCAGCTGCACCCCCTCGTCCACCGCAACACCTCCGACCTGGGGCAACAGCGCTACACCTCGACCTTCACCGGCGCCGAGCCCTTCCTCGACGACCACCGCGTCGGCGGCCGGCGGGTGCTGCCCGCCGCCGCCTACGTCGAGATGGCCAGGGCCGCCGTGGAACTCGCGGCCACCGGCACGGGGAACGTACGGCTGCACGGCCTGGCCTGGCTGCGGCCGATCACCGTCGAGCGGGAGCCCGTCGAGGTCCGGGTCGAACTGACGCCCGGGGAACGGGGGATCGCCGTCGCGTTCCGCCAGGACGGCTCGGAGCACGGCACCGGCCACGCCGAGCTCGTCCCGCCCGCACCGCCGGCCCCGCTCGACCTGGACGCGCTGCGCGCCGCCTGCCCCGACCGGGCCGACCCCGACTCCGTCGACCGGCGGCTGCGCGCCCAGGGCCTGGAGTACGGCCCCGCCATGCGCGCGCTGCGGGAACTGCGCACCGGCACCGACCAGGCACTCGCCCGCATCCGGCCGACCGAACCCGGGGACGGCGGACACCGGCTGCCGCCGAGCCTGCTGGACGCGGCCTTCCAGGTCTCCGTCGCGCTGATGGCGGACACCGCCGGGCCCACCCTCCCGCTCGCCCTGGACGAGGCCGTGGTCCACCGGCCGTGCCCGGCCGAGAGCTGGGCGTGGGTCAGGCGCACCGGCGGCTCGGGCGCCGCGGCCACCTTCGACATCGACCTGTGCGACGGCGAGGGCGCCGTCCACGCCACGATCCGGGGCCTCACCCAGCGCGCCACCGGCACGGGCCCGCACGTCGTCACCGCCACCACCCGGTGGACGGACCGGCCGGCCGCCCCGGGCGGACCGGCCCGCACCCCGCACACCCCGGAACTGCCCGGCGTCCCCCCGGCGGCCCCGGCCGACGGCATCGAAGCCGTGACGGACACGGTGTTCGCCGCCGTCCGGGAGCTGCTGCTCACCCGCCCCACCACCGAGCACCGGTTCGTGGTGCTGGTCGACGGGCGGGTCCCGGCGCACTTCCACCGGCCGCTCGCGGGCCTGTTCCGTACCGTGGCCCTGGAGAACCCGCTGGTCTCCGGCCGCGTGGTGCGCGTCGACGGCCTGGAGGGCGCGGACCGGGCCACGGTCGAGCGGATCGTCGACGAGGAGTGCTCCGACGGGGGCTCCGACAGCGAGGTCCGCCGCCGCGCCGACGGGGTCCGGCAGGTGCTGGAGCCCGTCGCGGCGCCGCTCGGGGACGGCCCCGCCGTCCCGCAGCTGCGGACCGGCGGCGTGTACTGGGTCACCGGCGGCCTGGGCGGCCTCGGCCCGCACCTGGCCCGCTACCTCGGCCGGGCCGGGGCCACGGTGGTGCTCAGCGGCCGCGCCGCCACCGGCTCGCTCGCCGACCTGCGCGCCGACGGCGTCGACGCGCACTACCTGCCGGTGGACGTCGCCGACGCCGACGCGGTCCGCGCCGCCGTCGAGACGATCCTGCGCGACCACGGCTCGCTGCACGGCGTCGTCCACGCGGCCGGCGTCCTGCGCGACCAGTACCTGGTCCGCAAGGACCTCGCCGACGTCCGCGCGGTGGGCGCGCCGAAGATCCGCGGCACGCTCAACCTCGACGCCGCCACCCGCCACCTCGACCTGGACCACTTCGTGCTCTTCTCGTCGGTCGCCGGGGTGTACGGCAACCCCGGCCAGTCCGACTACGCCGCCGCCAACGCGTTCCTGGACGCGTTCGCCGGGCACCGGCAGTCGCTGGTCGACGCCGGCGAGCGCAACGGCCGTACGGTCGCCGTCAGCTGGCCGCTGTGGGCCGACGGCGGCATGACCATGGACGAAGCCGGCCGGGAGGCGATGCGCCGCGAGCGCGGCTGGGAACCGCTGCCCACCGAGGCGGGGCTGCGCGCGCTCGGCCGGGCGCTGAGCGCCGACGCCCCGGCGCACCTCGTGGTCGGCTACGGCGCGGGCGCCACCCTCACCGCCCGGCCCGCCGCGCCGGCCCGTCCGGCCGCACCGGCCGGAGCGAGCGGCACGGCCGCGGCCGGGATCGGCGACGAGGAGCTGACCGCCCGGGCCGAGGACCTGCTGCGGCGGATCGTCGCCGAGGTCCTCCACCACCCCCCGGAGCACCTCGACCCGGGCACCGACCTCGGCGCGTACGGCATCGACTCGCTGAGCATCATGGGCGTGACCGCCGAACTGGAGAAGCTGTTCGGTCCGCTCTCCAAGACCATCTTCTTCGAGTACCTCAACATCGCCGACGTCGCCGCCCACTTCGTGGAGTCCCGGCGGGAGCAGCTGGCGGCCGTCCTCGGCGGGGCCGAGCCGCAGGCGGGGGCCGAGCCGGCACCGGAAGCCGTCGGGGCGCCCACCGGGGCCCCCGGGGCCGTCGGAGCGGACGACGCCCCCGCCCCCGCCCCTGCGGCCGTCGGGTCCGTCGTGGCCCGCGAGGCCCGCGAGGCCCGCGAGGAACGGTCCGGCGCGGGCCGGGACGACCGGCACGACATCGCGATCATCGGGATCTCCGGCCGCTACCCCGGCGCCGACACCCTCGACGAGCTGTGGGAACTGCTGGCGGACGGCCGGCACAGCTTCACCGAGGTCCCCGCCGAACGCTGGGACCACCGGGCCGTCCTCGACGGCGACCGGTCCGTGCCCGGCAAGACCGTGATCCGGACCGGAACGTTCCTGCGCGACATCGACGCCTTCGACCCCCGCTACTTCCGGATCTCCAAGCGCGAGGCCGAACAGATGTCCCCGGAGGTACGGCTGTTCCTCCAGGCCGGGGTGCAGGCGCTGGAGGACGCCGGCTACTCGAAGGAGACCATCCGGCGCCGCTACCAGGGCGACGTCGGCGTGCTCGTCGGGACGATGAGCAACCACTACAACCTGTACGGCTTCCAGAACAGCCTCACCCGCGGCGCGCCGCAGAGCGGCAGCTACACCGGCACCATCCCGAACATGCTGTCCTACTTCTACGGCCTGACCGGGCCGTCGATCTTCCTGGACACCATGTGCTCGGCCTCCTCGACCTGCATCCACCAGGGCGTGCAGATGCTGCGGGCCGGCGAGTGCCGGATGGTGGTCGCGGGCGGCGTCAACCTGCTGCTGCACCCGTACAACCTGATCACCTCCTCGCAGGAGCACTTCACCACCGGCACCTCGGACGTGATCCGCAGCTTCGGCGTCGGGGTGGACGGCACCATCCTCGGCGAGGGCGTCGGCGCGGTGGTGCTCAAGCCGCTGGTCGACGCGGAGCGGGACGGCGACCACGTGTACGCCGTCATCAAGGGCACCGCCCTGTCCAACGCCGGGGTGCGCAACGGCTTCACCGTGCCGAGCCCCGCCATGCAGGCCCGTGCGATCGAGAAGGCCGTCGAGGACGCCGGGATCGACCCGCGGACGATCGGCTACGTCGAAGGCCACGGCTCGGGCACCGCCCTGGGCGACCCGATCGAGGTCCGCGCCCTCACCTCCGCCTACCGGACGTACACCGCGGACAAGCAGTTCTGCGCGCTCGGCTCGGTCAAGGCCAACATGGGCCACCTGCTCGCCGCCGCCGGGATGGTGGGCCTGTCGAAGGTGCTGCTCCAGCTGCGGCACGGCAAGCTGGCGCCGTCCCTGCACAGTTCGGAGCTCAACCCGGACATCGACTTCGCCGACACCCCGTTCCGGGTGCAGCAGACCCTCGCCGACTGGCGGCCGGCCGTCACCACCGTCGACGGCCGGAAGGTCGCCCACCCGCGCCGGGCCGGCCTCACCTCGATCGGCGCCGGCGGCATGAACTCCCACATCATCCTGGAGGAGTACCCGCCGCGGCCGGTGCGCCGGGAACCCTTCGGCGAGCAGCTGTTCGTGTTCTCCGCGATGAACGAGGACGCCCTCGGGCGCTACCTCGTCCTCTTCCGCGACCACCTCGCCAGGGCCCGCGAGGCCGACCTCCCCGACATCGCCTTCACCCTGCGGGTCGGCAAGAACGAACTGCCGCACCGCTGGGCCTTCGTGGCGGCCGACCGGGCCGCCGCCCTGGCCGCCGTGGACGGCTGGCTGGCAGGCCGCCGGGACGTTCCGGAACACGGGACGGCCCGGACCTGGCTCGCCGGCCGGAGCGTCGACTGGGACGAACTGCCCGCGGCCCGGCGGGTCCCGCTGCCCGCGTACCCCTTCGACCGGGTGCGCTGCTGGGTCGAGGTGGACAAGGACGCACCGTCCGTCCTCGCCCCGCTGGCCTTCCGTGACCGGCTGCACCCCTTCCTGGGACGCAACGAGTCCGACGTCCACGGCCTGCGCTACACCGCGGACCTGCGCCTCGACGACCTCCGGGACTACACCTACCGGCAGGACGGGCTCCCCGTCGTGGTGCCCACCTTCGCCGTGGACCTCGCACTCGCCACCGGGAAGGTCAGCGGCTTCGCGGCCGAACCGGCCGTCCACGACCTGCGGGTGCTGCGACCGATCGACTGGTCCGCCACCGGACGCCTCGTCACCGAGTTCGCCGACGGCCACGGCCTGGTGCGGGCCGGGGACGGGCCGCCCGCCGTCGAGTTCACCGTCCGGGCCGGCGGCACGCCCGTCGGCCGGATCGACCTCGCCGGACTGCGGCCCGTGCTGGACCGGGCGGGCTTCCTGGCCGAACTGGCCGAGGGCGGTGTCGTCCCCCGGGCCGCCTCGTGCGCCGTCGCCGGGGTGTCCGCCGCGCCGGACGGCGGCACCGTCCTGCGACTGGCCCGCCCCGACGTCCAACAGGACCACGCCCGGCGGCACGTGGGCATCGAGCCCGCGGTGCTCGCGGCGATCGCCCTGGGAGTGCAGTGGACCGCCCGGCGGGCCGGGCACCCGGACTGGCAGCACATGGCGCCCAACCGGATCGGCGAGATCACGGTCCGCGCCGGCGGGCCGGTCGGGTACGTCCTGCTCGGCGCCGACCGGATCCTGCTGGCCGACGAGGCCGGCGAGGTCCTCGGAGCGCTGGAGGGCGTGCTGTGCGGCACCGGGGGAACGGCTCCGACCGTGCGCCGGGCCACCCGGCCGGCCGCCGTCCGCCCGGGGCCGGGCACCGACGGTCCCGACACCACCGGTCCCGACACCGCCGGAACGAGCGCCACCGGGTCCGCCCGGGCCGTCGCGGCCGTGGACGGAGTCGTGGACGGGGTCGTGGACGCCGTCGTGGACGGAGTCGTGGACGGGCTGCGCGAGATCGCGGCGGGGCTGTTGAAGTTCGAGCCGGCGGAACTCGACCCCCGGACCGGCCTGGACGAGTTCGGCTTCGACTCCATCTCCCTGGTCGCCTTCGCCAAGCGGATCGAGGAACGCTTCGGCGTCACGGTCAGCCCGGCCGTGTTCTTCGACCTCAGTACCCTGGCGGCGCTGGGCGCCCACCTGGTCGAGGAGCACGGGGCCTCAGCCGCGCCGCGTCCGGGCCGCGCCGCGGTCGTCACCGCGACCGGACCCGCGACCGGACCCGCGGCCGCCGCCGTGACCGCCCCGACGACCGCCCCGGCGACCCGGGAGGCACCGCCCGTCGCCGAGTCGCGACCCCGGCCGACCGGCACCGGGACGGCCGCGGACCAGCCGATCGCCGTGATCGGCGCGGCCGGACGCTTCCCCGGCGCCCGCGACCTCACCGAGTTCTGGGCGAACCTGCTGGCCGGGCGGGACTCCGTCACCGACTTCCCGCTGGACCGGTACGACGAGGAGCAGCGCCGGGCCGTCACCGCCCTGGACTTCCCCCGCCGGATGGGCGTCCTCGACGACGTCGACGCCTTCGACGCGGCGTTCTTCCGGATCCTGCCGCGCGAGGCCGAACTGATGGACCCCCAGCACCGCCTGGTGCTGGAGACGGTGTGGCAGGCGCTGGAGGACAGTGCCCACCGCCCGAGCGAACTCCCCACCAACACCGGCGTGTTCATCGGCGTCACCGGCAATGACTACGCGACGCTGCTCAGCACCGGCGGGGTGCGGCCGGACGCCTTCACCGCGACCGGCACGAACCACGCGATCCTCGCCAACCGCATCTCCTACCTGCTCGACGTGCGCGGCCCGAGCGAGCCCGTCGACACCGCCTGCTCCAGCTCACTGGTCGCGGTGCACCGCGCGATGGAGGCCATCAGGTCCGGCACCTGCGACCTGGCGATCGCGGGCGGGGTGAACGTCCTGCTCGACGCCGGAACCTTCGTCAGCGCCCACCGGGCCGGAATGCTCAGCCCGGACGGGCTGTGCCGCACCTTCGACGCCGACGCCGACGGATACGTGCGCGGCGAGGGCGTGGGAGCCGTCGTCCTCAAGCCACTGGCGGCGGCCGAGCGCGACGGCGACGCGATCCTCGGCGTGCTCCGGGGCAGCGCGTACAACCACGGCGGGCGGGCCAACTCGCTCACCGCGCCGAACGCCGACGCCCAGGCCGAGCTGATCACCGCGGCGGTCGGCGGCCTCGACCCGGACACCATCGGCTACGTCGAGGCCCACGGCACCGGAACGGCCCTCGGCGACCCGGTCGAGGTCCGCGCGCTGCGCACGGCCTTCCGCAGGCTCGGCCGGAGCGACGACGGCTCCTGCGGCCTGGGCTCGGTCAAGACCAACATCGGGCACCTGGAGTCCGCGGCCGGAATCGCCGGGCTGCTGAAGGTGCTGCTCGCGCTCCGGCACGGGGTGCTGCCCGCGACCCGACACCTGCGCAAGGTCAACCCGTTCGTCGAACTCGCCGACGGGCCCTTCCACCTCGTCCGGGAGAACGAGCCCTGGCCGCGGCCGCGCGACCGCGACGGCCGGGACGCGCCGAGGCGGGCCGGAGTGAGCAGCTTCGGCTTCGGCGGCGTCAACGCCCATGTCGTGGTCGAGGAGTACGTGCCCGTCCGCTCCGACCGGGACGAACCCGCCGGGGACGTCCTGGTGCCGCTGTCGGCGCGCACCCCGGAGCAGTTGACGGCACGGGCCGGCGACCTGCTGGCCTTCCTGGAGCGCTCCGAGGGGGTCTCGCTTCGCTCGGTCGCCCGGACCCTCGTGACGGGCCGGGAGGAAATGGCCGAGCGGGCCGCCTGGAACGTCTCCTCCCTGGCCGAACTGCGGGACCGCCTCCGGGAGTTCGTGTCCACCGGCGACCGCGGCGGGGCCTCCGGCCCGGCGGCCCGCTGGCTCGCCGGGGAGGCCCTCGACCGGTCCGGGTGGCCCGACGGGGCGACTCCGGGACGCCTGCACCTGCCCGGATACCCGTTCGCCCGGGACCGGTTCTGGTACCCCGTGGGCGAACCCGCCCCGGAAGCGGTCCCGTCGACGGCGTCGGCTGCGGGACCCGTCCCGCCGACGGCCGGGGCGGCCGAACCGGCCGGAGCCGTGGCAGCGGCGGCGGGGCCCGGGGCGGAACCGGGGGCCGCACCCGGCGGCGCCCGGGCGGCCGTCACGACCCTGTCGGTCCCGAGCTGGGCCCCCGCCACTGCCCCGGCGGCGTCGGGCCGCCGGCACGACCGGCGCGCGGTCGTGCTGTGCGGAGTCGACGGCGACGTCCCCGGCGCGATCCGGCTGGACACCGCCAAGCAGCGGCCGGAGAGCCGGTTCCGCGACCTGTCCTGGAAGCTGCTGGAGACCGTCCGGGGCCTGGCGGCCGAGGGCGGCACGGTGCTGGTCCAGGCCGTCACGGACACCCCGGCCCTGGCCGGCCTGCTGCGCTCGGTGGCCAAGGAGGACCCAGGGGTGCTCGGCCAGGTGATCGTCCTGGACGGCGACTCGGACATCGCCCCGGCCACCGCGGTCGCGGAGAACGCCGACGGCGCGGACGACCTGGTCCGCTACCACCACGGACTCCGGCAGACCCCCGTCTGGACCGCCGTCGCTCCCCCGGCCACCGGCTCCGCCCCGCCGTGGCGCGACGGCGGCGTCTACCTCGTCACCGGCGGCGCCGGCGCCATCGGCGCCGCGACGGCCCGCCGGATCGCCGCCGACGTCCGGCGCCCGACCCTCGTCCTCGCGGGCCGCTCGCCGGCCGACGAGCGGGTGGAGGCGCTGCTGGCCGACCTGCGACGGACCGGAGCGGTCGCCCGCTACGTCCGGGCCGACCTCTCCCGCTGGGAGGAGGTCCGCCACCTCGTCGCCGAGGCGGGCGAGGTCACCGGGGTGGTGCACGCCGCGGGCACGGTGCGCGACGCCCTGTACACCGAGAAGACCGCGGCCCAGTGGGAGGAGGTCCTCGGCGCCAAGGCGGACGGCCTCGTCCACCTCGACCGGGCCACCGCGCACTGCCCGCTGGAGTTCGTCCTGGCCTACTCCTCCGGCTCCGCCGTCACGGGCAACCCGGGGCAGTGCGACTACGCGGCCGCGAACGCCTTCCTGGACGGGTTCGCCGTCTCCCGGAACGCGGCCGTCGCCCGGGGGGAACGGCGGGGGCGGACGCTCTCCGTCGCCTGGCCGCTGTGGCGGGACGGCGGCATGGCCGTCGACGACCGCACCCTGGCCTACCTGCGGGAGGACCGCGGGCTGGTCCCGATGCCGACGGAGACGGGCTTCACGGCCCTGGCCGACGCCTGGCGCACCGGGGCGGACCGGGTGTGGGTGCACCACGGTGCGCCGGAGCGCGCCGGCAGCGGCTCGCCCACCGCGAGCCCGAGCCCGAACCCGAACCCGGGCCCGAACCCGAGCCCGAGCGCGTCCACGTCCCGGCCCCTGCCCCCGTCGTCCGGAGCACCGTCCGGGAGGGCCCTGGACGACGCCGCCGACCGGGCCGTGCTGGACCACCTGCGCGCGGTCTTCGCCGAGGTCAGCAAGCTGCCCCCGGAGGCGGTCGACCCCGACCGGCCGTTCGTCGACATCGGTCTCGACTCGGTGATGGTGATCCAGCTCAGGCGCGCGCTGGCGCCGTTCTACCCCGAGGCCCCGTCGACCCTCTTCTACGAGCACCCGAACCTGCGCGCGGTGGCCGTCCGGCTCGGCACCGGCCGACCGTCGCGGCCCGCGGCGGAACCCGCGCCGCCGACCCCCGCGGCCGAGGCCGTCACCGCGGCCCCCTCAGGACGCGCCGCCCCCGCCGGGCAGCCCGCCGCCGGACGGCCCGTCACCCCCGACGAGCCGATCGCCGTCATCGGCCTGAGCGGCCGCTACCCGGGCGCCGCCGACCCCGACGAGTTCTGGGAGAACCTCCGGGCCGGCCGCGACACCGTCCGGGAGATCGACCGCTGGCCGCTGGACGGCTTCTTCGAACCCGACCGCAACACCGCCGTGGCCACCGGACACAGCTACAGCAAGTGGGGCGGGTTCCTGGACGGCTTCGCCGACTTCGACCCGAGGTTCTTCGGCATCGCCCCGCGCGACGCCTACGCCATGGACCCGCAGGAGCGGCTGTTCGTCCAGTCCGCCTGGGAAGTGCTGGAGGACGCCGGGTACACCCGGGCCCGCCTCGCCGAACAGCACGGCCACCGGGTGGGGGTGTTCGCCGGCGTGACCAAGGTCGGACACGCCCGGCACGAGGCCGGCCGGCTGCCCTCGGGCGAACTCGTCGTCCCCGGGCTCTCGTTCGCCTCACTGAGCGCCCGGGTCTCCTACCTGCTCGACCTGCGCGGCCCGAGCCTGACCGTGGACACCATGTGCTCCGCCTCGCTGACCGCGATCCACGAGGCCTGCGAGCAACTCCGCAGCGGCGCCTGCGAGGTCGCCCTCGCCGGTGGTGCGAACGTCTACGCCCACCCGCTGGACTACGTCGAGCTGTGCCGCTCCGGCATGCTCTCGCCCGACCGGTACTGCCGCAGCTTCGGCGCCGGCGGCCACGGCTTCGTACCGGGCGAGGGGGTCGGCTGCGTCCTGCTCAAGCCGCTGTCCCGGGCACTGGCCGACGGGGACCGGGTGCTCGGACTGATCCGCGCCACCGGTGTCAACCACGGCGGGCGCAGCACCGGTTACACGGTGCCGAGCCCGACCGCCCAGGCCGCGCTGATCCGCGAGGTCCTGGACCGGGCCGGCGTCCCGGCCCGGCGGGTCGGCTACGTCGAGGCGCACGGCACCGGCACCGAACTGGGCGACCCGATCGAGATCGCCGGCCTGGCCGGCGCGTTCCGGCAGGACACCGACGACCGGCAGTACTGCGCGATCGGCTCGGTGAAGTCCGCCATCGGGCACCTGGAGGCCGCCGCCGGCGTGGCCGGCCTCACCAAGGTGCTGCTCCAGCTCCGGCACCGGGAGCTGGTCCCCACCCTGAACGCCGAACAGCCCAACCCGAACATCGACTTCGCCTCGTCCCCCTTCCGGCTCCAGCGCGAACTGGCGCCCTGGCACAGCGAGGGCCCGCGGATCGCCGCGGTCTCCTCCTTCGGTGCCGGCGGTTCCAACGCGCACGTGATCGTCGAGGAGTACCCCGTGCAGCCCGCAGACGGCCCCGCGGACGACACCGAGCAGGTCGTCGTCCTGTCGGCCCGCACCCCCGACCGACTCGCCGACGCCGTCGACCGGTTGGCCGCCTTCCTGGACCGGGCCCCGGACACCCCGCTGACCGACCTCGCGTACACGCTCCAGGTGGGCCGGGAGGCGATGGCCGAGCGGTACGCGGTCGTGGCCGCCTCCACCGCGGACCTGCGGGCCGCGCTGCGCGACGGACGGGGACACCGGGGCGGCGCGGGCGCGGCACCCGGCGGGCTGCTCGCCGAACTCACCGCGGACGGCGAGCTCCAGGACCTGCTCGTCCAGCGGTGGAGCGCCGCCGGGGAGCTGTCCAAGATCGCCGCCCTGTGGGCCTCCGGCATCGCAATCGACTGGCGCCGACTGCACCGGGGGGCGCGGCGGACCATCGCCCTGCCCACCTATCCGTTCGCCGCGGAGCGGTACTGGATCGGCGACCTGCCCCGCTCCGGGGCCTCGCCCGCGGCCGAACCCGCGGCCGAACCCGCGACCGCGCCGGAACCGCGACCGGTACCCGCGACCGTGGGAGTGGCCGCACCCGGTCCGACGCCCGTTCCCCCGCCCCTCGCGGCCCCGGCCCCGGCCCCGGCCCCGGCCCCGGCCCCGGCTCCGGCGGACCTGGACGAACTGGTGCCCGCGCTGGTCCGGGAGAAGGTCGCCGCCGCCCTCGCGATGGAGGCCGGCGAGGTCCTCGACGGGCTGGCGTTCGCCGACCTGGGCCTGGACTCCATCCTCGCGGTCCGGGTGGTCCACGAGCTCAACACCGCGCTCTCGCTGGACCTCTCCACCACCGTGGTGTTCGACCACGCCACCCCCGACCGGCTGGCCGCGCACCTGCTCGCCGAGTACCGGGACGCCATCGTCCCCGCCCGCACCGAGCACCCCGCGCCGGCCGCACCGCCGGTGACGACCGCACCGGCCGCACCCGAACCCGCCCCCGTTCCCACGCCCACGCCCGTACCCGCCCCCGTACCCGCCCCCACCCCCGCAGCCGCAACCGCAGCCGCTCCCGAGCGGACCGAGCGCGGACCGATCGCGATCGTCGGCATGAGCGGCCGGTTCGCGGGCACCGGCTCGCTGGACGAGCTGTGGACACGGATGGAGAACGGGGACGACCTGGTCACCGAGGCCACCCGCTTCCGCCTCGACGGCGTGAGCCCGTGCACCAGGGGCGGGTTCCTGGACCGGATCGACGAGTTCGACGCGCTGTTCTTCAACATCTCGGGCACCGAGGCCGCCGTGATGGACCCCCAGCAGCGACTGCTGCTGGAGGAGTCCTGGCGGGCCCTGGAGGACGCCGGGTACGCCGGCCGGATGGACCGGCGCCGGTGCGGCGTGTACGTCGGCGCCTGGGCCGGCGACTACCTGGACCTGCTCGGCCGGGACGCGCCGGCGCAGGCCCTGTGGGGCAACATGGCCTCGGTGATCCCCAGCCGGGTCAGCTACGCCCTGGACCTCAAGGGCCCGGCGATCGCCGTCGACACCTCCTGCTCCAGCTCGCTGGTGGCGATCGACCTGGCCTGCAAGGACCTCTGGTCCGGCGAGACGTCGATGGCCCTGGCCGGCGGGGTGTTCGTCCAGTCCACGGCGCGGCTGTACGGGCTCGCGGGCCGCGCGGGGATGCTCTCCCCGAGCGGGCGCTGCCACAGCTTCGACCACCGGGCGGACGGCTTCGTCCCCGGCGAGGGGGTCGGGGTCGTGGTGCTCAAACGCCTCGCCGACGCGCTGGCGGACGGGGACCACGTCCACGGTGTGATCTCGGCCGTCGGGGTCAACCAGGACGGCGCCACCAACGGGATCACCGCCCCGAGCTCGGTCTCCCAGGAGGCCCTGATCAGCGGACTGTACGAGCGGGCCGGCGTCGACGTGGAACGGATCGGCCTGGTCGAGGCGCACGGCACCGGCACGCCGCTGGGCGACCCGATCGAGTTCCGGGCCCTCGACCGGGTCTTCCGCGCCCGGACCGACCGGGCCGGGTACTGCGCGCTGGGCTCGGTGAAGACCACCATCGGGCACGCCCAGTTCGCCGCCGGTATCGCGGGCGTGCTGAAGGTCCTGCTGGCGCTGCGGCACCGGCGGATTCCCGCCGCGCTGAACTTCGAGGCCGCCAACGAGGCCGTCCCGCTGGCCGGCAGCCCGTTCTACGTCAACACCCGGACCGTCGACTGGGCGGCGCCGGCCGACGGCCCGCGCTGCGGGGTGGTGAGCTCCTTCGGCGCCAGCGGCACCAACGCGCACGTCGTCATCGAGGAGGCTCCGCCCGTGGAGCGGCCGCCGGCGCCGCGGGCGGATCACCTCGTGGTGCTGTCGGCCCGCTCCGAGCGGCAGCTCGCCGAGCAGCGGCGCCGGCTCGCGGCGCACCTGCGCGCCCACCCCTCGGTGGACCTGCGCGACCTCGCCCACACGCTGTGGATCGGCCGCAAGCGCTTCGAGCACCGCTTCGACTGCCTGGCGGGCGACCTCGCCGAGCTGATCGCGGTGCTCGACGGCACCCGGCCGGCCCGGACCGCCGGGGACGCCCCGGTCCCGGCCGGGGGGCGCCTCGTCCCGCTGCCGACCTACCCGTTCGCCCCGGACCGGCACGGGCCCGCCGGGGGCCGCGACCGCGTCACGCTGTCCCGCGAGGACGGCCTGCTGCGGGACCACGTCGTGCAGGGCCGCCACATCCTGCCCGCCGTCGCCCACCTGGAGCTGGCCCGACGGGCGCTGGGCGGCACCCGCGTCCGGATGGCCAACGTGACGTGGGTCCAGCCGCTGGAGGTGGGGACCGACCCCGTCGAGGTGCTGGTCGACCTGCGCACCGACGCCCGGGGCGCCCGGCGGTTCTCGATCTCGACCGGGGGGACGGTCCGCAGCGAGGGCACCCTGGCCGACTCCGACGCCCCGCGCCCGGCCCGGGTGGACCTCGCCGCGCTGCGGGCACGGTGCCGCGAGACGGTGACCGGCGAACGGATCCACCAGGCCCTGCGGTCGATGGGCATCGAACACGGCCCGAGCCTGCGGGCCCTGCGGCGGGCGCACGTGGGCTCCGACACGGTGCTCGCCGAACTGGTCCTGCCCGATTCGGCCGAGCCGGGCGCGCTCGCCCCGGCCCTGCTGGACTCGGCGATCCAGGCCACCGTCGCAGCGCACCTGACCGAACTGCGGGACACCGCCGTGCCGTTCGCGCTGGAGCGGCTCGACCTGTTCGCCCCGTGCGCGCCGGTGATGACGGCCGTGGTGCGGGGACTGGCGGCCGGGCCGCTCGGCAAGCTCGACATCGACCTGGTGGACGAGGACGGCGAGGTGCGGGTCCGGCTGGTCGGCTACAGCTCCCGCCGCACCGGGCCCGCCCCCGACCGCCGGGCCGTGCCCCCCGCTGCCTCCCGCACCGCGCCGCCGGCCGCGGACCGGCCCGAGCCGTCGACCGGGGACGGGAACGGAACGGCCGTCGAAGCAGCCGTCGAAGCGGCCGTCGAACCGGCCCTCTACGCCCCGGTCTGGGACCCGATCCCCGCGGACGGCCCCCCGGTGCCGTCCGACGCCGACCGCGTCCTGGTGGTCGGCGCCCCGGCCCCGATCGCGGGCGCGCTCGGCTGGCCGCTGCCGGCCTCGGCGAGCGTCGAGGAGGCGACCGCCGCCCTGCACCGGCTCGGACCGGTCGACCACCTGGTGTGGACCGCCCCCGAGACCCGGCTCGCGCCCACCGACGCCGCCGGATACACCGCCGCGCAGGACGACGGGGTGGTGGCGGCGTTCCGCCTGGTGAAGGCGCTGATCGCGGCCGGCTACGACGCCCGACCGCTCGGGATCACCCTGGTGACGACCCGGGCGCTGGCCACCCACGCGGACGACCCGGTGCAGCCCGCGCACGCGGGGCTGCACGGCCTGTTCGGTTCGCTGGGCCGGGAGTACGGCAACTGGACCGTCCGGCGGGTCGACCTGGACGGCTCCGGCTGGCCCGCCGACCTCACGGCCCTGCCCGCCCACTCCCCCGACGACTCCTGGGTCCACCGCACCGGCCAGTGGCTGACCCGCCGCTGGGCGCCGTGCGAGGCCCCGCGGCGCCCGGTGTACCGGGAGGGCGGCGTGTACGTCGTCATCGGCGGGGCCGGCGGGCTGGGGTCCGCGTGGACCCGGCAGGTCGTCCGCGACCACGGCGCCCACGTCACCTGGATCGGCCGCCGGGCGCACGACGCCACTGTGGCGGAGCGGATCCGCTCCGCCGGAGGACCGGACCACGTCCGCTACCTCCAGGCCGACGCCGGCGACCCGGCCGCGCTGCGCCGGGCCCTGGCGGAGGTCCGGCGCGACCACCCGCGGGTGCACGGCGTCGTCCAGGCGGCGCTGGTGCTGCGGGACAGCACCGTCGCGCGGATGGACGAGGCCGACCTGCGGGCCGCCCTGGCCGCCAAGGTCGACGTGACCACCGCGATGGCCGAGGCCTTCGACGGCGAGCCGCTGGACTTCGCGGTCCTGCTGTCCTCCATGCAGTCCTTCACGACCGCCGCGGGCCAGGGCAACTACGCGGCCGGATGCACCTTCAGCGACGCCTACGCCCACGCCCTCGGCCGGCACTGGGACACCCCGGTCCGGGTGATGAACTGGGGCTGGTGGGGCGGCCTCGGAAGCGTCACCTCCGAGTTCTACCGGGAGCGGATGACCCGGGTCGGACTGGTGTCGATCGAACCGCCGGAGGGGCTCGCCGCCCTGGACGCCCTGCTCGGCGGCGCGCAGCGGCAGCTCGCCTACGTCCGCACCGACCGGCGCAACACCCTGCCCAACTTCGACCGCGCCACCAGGGTCGCCGCTCCCGGCCCGGCCGTCCTGCCGCCGCCCGGCACCCTGCCGGCCGACCTGGACGGGCCGGACGCCGAACTGGACGAGGTCGTCCGGTGGCGCCGGGCCGAGCGGGACCCGTGGCTCGCCAAGGTCCTCACCGCCCAACTGGCCGGCCTGGACCGGGCGGCCGTCCTGCCGCAGTACGCGCAGTGGTGGGAGCACGCCCAGCGGGTCCTGGTGCCGGCCGAACCCGCGGACCAGGTGCTGGACCGCTGGGAGCGGGAGTGCGCCCGGTGGTCCGCGGACCCCGACCGGGCGGCGGAGCTGCGGCTGGCCTCGGCCATGCTCGGCGCCCTGCCCGGGATCCTGACCGGCCGCGTCCGGCCCACCGACGTGATGTTCCCGCGCGGCTCCATGGAGCTGGTGGAGGGCTGCTACCGCGACAACCGCGCCGCCGACCTGTTCAACCGGGCCATGTCCGGGACGGCCGCCCTGCTGGCCGCCGACCGGCTGCGCCGGGAACCGGGCACCCGGCTGCGGATCCTGGAGGTCGGCGCGGGCACCGGCGGCACCAGCGTCGGGATGTTCGCGGCCCTGCAGCCGTACCGGGACGGCATCGAGAGCTACGTCTACACGGACCTCTCCAAGGCGTTCCTGAACCACGCCCGGGCCTCGTACGGGCCGGAGGTCCCCTACCTGGACTACCGGCTGCTCGACATCGAGCGCCCGCTGGCCGGGCAGGACGTCCCCGAGGGCACCTTCGACCTGGTCATCGCCGCGAACGTGCTGCACGCGACCAAGGACACCCGCAACACCCTCCGCAACGCCAAGGCCGCGCTGCGGCCCGGCGGTTGGCTGCTGCTGAACGAGCTCTCGGCGTTCGACCTGTTCAGCCACGTGACCTTCGGCCTGCTGGAGGGCTGGTGGCTGTTCGACGACCGGTCGCTGCGGATCCCCGGCTCACCGGCGCTGTCGCCGGAGAGCTGGCGGGAGGTGCTGGCCGGTGAGGGCTTCCGCACCATCGTGTTCCCGGTGTCCCGGGCGCTCCCGCTGGGGCAGCAGGTCATCGCGGCGGAGAGCGACGGGGTGACCAGGCAGCGGGTGCCGGCGGCACCGGTCACGCCGCTCGCACCGGCCGTACCCGCCGCACCGGCGTCACCGGCCGCACCGGCGGACGCACCACCGGCGGCACCGCGGACCACCGCGCCGGCCGTCGGCACTCCGTCGGCGCCACCCGCACCGTCCGCACCGTCGCGGACCGCGGCGGCCGACACCCCGGCCGCCGTCCCGGCCGCCCGGCCGGTGGACACCCTGCCCGCCCGGCCACAGGCCGACCCGGCCGAGCTGATCCGGGCCAAGGCGGCGGCCGTCCTCGGCATCCCGGCCGAGCGGATCGACACCGCCGCCCCGCTCACCGACTACGGCCTGGACTCGATCCTCGTCCTCCAGCTCACCAACGCCCTGCGCGAGGACTTCGGCGAGGACGTCTCCCCCACCCTGCTGTTCGAGGCCGAGACCATCGACGCGCTCCGTGACCGGCTCGCCGGCGCCCCCGGCCGGCGGTGGGCGCTGTCCCGCGGCCAGCTGACCATGTACCGGGACCAGTTGCGCTGCCCGGACTCCGTCGCCTACCACCTCCCGGTGCTCTTCGAGGTCCACGGCGACCCGGACGAGGCGGCACTGGAGCGCGCGGTCGGGGAGCTGGCCCGGATCCACCCGCTGCTGGGCGCGGTGGTCGCCGGGCGGGACGGGACCCCGTACCTGGACGTCGACCCGGCCCGGGGGCCGTCCTTCGAACGGGTCGTCCTCACGCCCGGCACCCGGGCCGGCCGGCTGGCCGGGCTGCGCGAACTGGTCGGCGCCCCCTTCGACCTGGCCAAGGGGCCGCTGGTCCGGGCGCACCTGGTCGCCCTCCACGACGGCCGCCGGCTCCTGCTGGTGACCGCCCACCACATCCTGCTGGACGGCACCTCCACGGCCCTGCTGGTCCGCACGCTCAAGGACGCCTACCGCGGCCGGGGACGGTTGCGGGACGCCGAGTTCGGCGACTACACCGCCTGGGAGGAGGAGCTGCTGGCCGGCCCGCGGGGACAGCGCCACCGCCACCACTGGCTCACCGAACTGGCGGGTGCGGACGGGAGGTTGGACCTGCCGTACGACCGTCCCCCGGTGCCGGGGCGGCTGCCGCGCGCGGACGTGGTGGTGGCCCGGCTGCCGCGGGAGCTGGCCGCCGCGGTCGCGGGGACGGCGCGGAGCCACCGGGTCAGCGTCTCGACCGTGCTGTTCGCGGCCTACACCCGGTTCCTCCATCGGGTGACCGGCCAGGACGACCTGGTCGCCGGGGTCACCACGGCCGCGCGCTACGAGGAGCGGTTCCAGGACGTGGTCGGCCAGTTCGCGAACTGCCTGCCGATCCGCTCCACCGCCACCGAGGACGTCGCCGAGCTGCTGCGGGCCGTGCACCGCCGGGTCGTGGCCGGGATCGAGCACGGCGCCTACCCGCTGGCCGAGATCGCCCGGGCCCTGGGCCACGGGGACGAGCCGCTGGTGCGGACCAACTTCCTGTTCCAGAACTTCGACGGCGCGGAACTGCTGACCGGTGGCTCCCCCGCCGGCCCCGGCGAGTTGGACCTCCGGCCCTTCGACGACCTGCCCTACCCCGGGGAGTACCCCCTGGCGCTGGAGGTCTACCGGGAGGAGGACGGCTACAAGGCCTTCCTCAAGTACGACACCCAGCTGTTCGAGGAGGCCACGGCCCGGCGGATGGCGGACGAGTGGCTGGCCGCCCTGCGGACCGTGGTGGCCGCCGGGTAACGGGACCGGTGGGCGGGGAGCCCCGCCCACCGGCCTTCCCCCGGGGAAGACGGCCGGGGCGCGTCCCGTGGAGACGCGCCCCGGCCGTCCTGCCCCCTAGACGAGCGTCGCGAGCACCGACGGGTCGTAGGGGGCGGCCCCGGCCAGGTCGCCGCCGAGGGCACGCTCCGCCCAGTCGGGGTTGGCCAGCAGCGGCCGGCCGACCGCGACCAGGTCGAACTCGTCGCGGTCCAGCCGCTCCACCAGCCCCTCGATGCCGGTGAGCCCGGCCGGCCGGGTGAAGCCGTCGACGAACTCGCCCTCGCCGTACTGGCGGTCCAGCCCGACCGAGCCGACCGTCACGGCGGCCTTGCCGGTGAGCTCGCGCGCCCAGCCGGCCAGGTTCAGGGCGCTGCCCTCGAACTCGGGCAGCCAGTAGCGGCGGGTGGAGGCGTGGAAGGCGTCCACCCCCGCGTCCGCCAACGGGGCCAGCAGCTGCTCCAGTTCGTCGGGGCTCTCCGCGATGCGGGCGTCGTAGCGGTCGACCTTCCACTGGGAGAGCCGGAAGAAGACCGGGAAGCCCGGCCCGACCGCCGCCCGGACGGCCTGGACGATCTCGGCCGCGAACCGCGCCCGGGAGGCGGGGTCGCCGCCGTAGCGGTCGGTGCGACGGTTGGTGCCCCGCCACAGGAAGTCGTCGATCAGGTAGCCGTGGGCCCCGTGCAGTTCGACCCCGTCGAACCCGAGCCGCTCGGCGTCCGCGGCGGCGCGCGCGAAGGCGGCCACGGTGTCGTCGATGTCCTGCTGGCTCATCGCCCGCCCGACAGGGCCGCCGTCCAGCCCGATCCCGGAGGGCCCCTCGGCGGTCGCCTCGGCGCCCGGGCGCTGCACCCCGGTGTGCCACAGTTGCGGGATGATCCGGCCGCCGGCCGCGTGGACCGCGTCCACCACCCGGGACCAGCCCGCCAGGGCCCGGTCGCCGTGGAAGTGGGGCACCCCGTCGTAGGCCGCCGCGGCGTCGCGGCCGATGTAGGTGCCCTCCGTGACGATCAGCCCCACCCGGTGCGCCGCACGGCGGGCGTAGTACTCGGCGACGTCCGGGCCCGGCACCCCTCCGGGGGACTTCATCCTGGTCATCGGCGCCATCACGATCCGGTTCGGGACCGTCAGGCCGCCCACGGTGAACGGCTCTCCCAAACGCGCCATTGTTCCTCCCGAGTTCGTCTGCATTCCGGGCCGAACACCCCGGGCGATATTTCGCCGCGGCACGGCGACGTTTCCTCCCGCCGAATACCGGAGCCCGCGCGTCGGCAATCGGCAATTATTCGGCACCGCCGTTCCCGGCGTCCAGCGCCACTTCCCCCGCCCGCCACCCCGGACTCCCGTGCAGCGCATCAGGCGATGCACTGCATCGACACAATCTTCTTGACCGTGCGGAAGGCGGTCGCGGATAGTGGTCCGCAGTGGTTCCGCGCCGCCCTTTCGAATCGACACCGGACCATGCGCACCCGTCACCGAAAGCGTCGCGGACAGGTTTCCGACGAGGGAAAGGCGACGGGACCGGAATGGAACGGGAATTGGCGGGAAAGCGAGCGGTGGTGACCGGTGGGAGCCGCGGCATCGGCGCCGGCATCGCCCGGAAGCTCCTGGAGAGCGGCGCCACGGTCGTCGTCACCGCGCGAAACCCGACCGCGGACACGCCGGCCGAGGCCGCCTTCGTGCCCTCCGACCTCAGCACGGCGGCCGGTGTCGGCGCATTCGCCGACACCGCGCTGGAAATCCTCGGCGGCGTGGACATCGTGGTCAACAACGCCGGCGGCTGCCGCACCTTCCAGAGCGCCCTGGACATCGAGAAGGACTGGCAGTACACCGTTGACATCAATTTCCTCTCCGCCGTCCGGCTCAATTCCGCACTCGTCCCCGTGATGCGTTCGGGGGGCGGTGGCGTCATCGTCCACATGTCCTCGATCGCCACCGTCTCGTCCTATCCGGTGATCCTGCACTACGCCGCCGCGAAAGCCGCCCTGGAGGTCTACCACAAGGGGCTCGCGACCGAGCTTGCACCGGACGGCATCCGGGTCGTCGCGCTTTCCCCCGGCAACGTCATGACGCCGGGCGCGGACGAGGCCCGGGACGGGATCGCCGACTACCTCGGGCTCGGTGCGGACACCGCGGACTGGGCCGAGGGGATCCCGCTCGGCCGGATCGGACGCACCGAGGACATCGCCGAGGCCGTCGGGTTCCTGGTGTCCCCGCGCGCCTCCTGGATCACCGGCAGCAACCTCGTCATCGACGGCGGGCGGATCGCGGCACTGTGACCGCCCCCGGGACCGGAAGGACAGACATCATGACCGCGACGGACGACGGGCCCCGGGCCTATCCGTTCGGCCCGACGCACCGGCTCGACATCGACCCGGAGCTGGCCGCCGTCTGCGGCGAGCAGCCCGTACTGAGGGTCCGGCTGCCCTTCGGCGGGGACGGCTGGCTCGTCACCCGCTACGCCGACGTCCGCGCCGTGCTGGCCGACCCCCGGTTCAGCCGCGCGCAGGCAGTGGGCGACCACGTGCCCCGCACGGTCTCGGCCGGCCTGCCCCGCACCTCGATGCTGAGCATGGACCCGCCCCAGCACACCCGGCTGCGGCGCCGGGTGGCCAACCCGTTCACGCTGCGCCGGGTCGAGGCCATGCGGCCGCGTGCCCAGGAGATCGTGGACGACCTGCTGGACGCGATGATCGCCTCGGGCTCGCCGGCCGACCTCACCACCGCCCTGACCTGGCCGCTCCCGGTCACCATGATCTGCGAACTGCTCGGGGTGCCGGTCGCCGACCGCGACCGCTTCAACTCCTGGGTCGACGGCCTGCTGACGCTCTCCGACCCCGAGCTGTCCGCGCGCGACCGCGGGCACCTCAACGACTACCTGGCGGGCCTGGTCGGCGAACGGCGGGTGCACCCCACCTCCGACCTGCTCGGCGAACTGGCCTCCGTCGAGGGCGAGGAGAACTCGCTCACCGAGGAGGAGCTGGTCGGCCTCGGGGTCAGCCTGCTGTCCGCCGGCCAGGAGGCCACCGCCAACCAGATCGGCAACTTCGTCTACACCCTGTTGACCCGCCCGGAGCTGTGGCGGTCGCTGGTCGCCGATCCCGGACTGATCCCCGACGCGGTGGAGGAACTCTCCCGGATCGTCCCGATCAGCGCCACCGCCGGGTTCACCCGGATCGCCCTGGAGGACATCGAGCTCAGCGGGCAGACCATCCGCAAGGGCGAGGCGGTGGTCGCCGAACTCGGGCTGGCCAACCGGGACCCGGAGGTCTTCGAGCGGCCCGAGGTGATCGACTTCCACCGCGACGCGGCCCCGCACGTCACCTTCGGACACGGCGTGCACCACTGCCTCGGCGCGCAGCTCGCCAGGATGGAGCTGCGCACCGTGCTCGACTCGCTGGTCCGCCGGCTGCCGGGGCTGCATCTGGCCGTCCCGTCCGAGCGGATCAGCTGGCGCACCGAGCGCCTGATCCGCGGGGCGGAAGCCCTGCCGGTCGCCTGGTGAGCCCCGCCACGACCGGGCCCGGCACGACGGGGCAGTCGGAGGCCGTCCGGGCCGCGCTCGCCGATCCGGGCACCGGCCCGGCCGAGATCATGGCGACCGTCATGGCGGCCTACGGGGACCGGCCCGCCCTGGGCGAACGCGCCCGCGACGGCGCGACGGGGCGGCTGCTGCCGAGGTACGAGACCGTCAGCTACCGGGAGCTGTGGGCCCGGGTGCGGGCGCTCGCCGGCGCGTGGGCGCACGAGCCCCGGTACCGGCTGGCCCCCGGCGACCGGATCTGCGTCCTCGGCTTCAGCAGCACCGACTACGCGACCGTCGACCTCGCCGGCGTCCACCTGGGCCTGGTCTCCGTGCCGCTGCACGCCAGCGCGCCGCTCTCCCAGCTGGCACCGATCGTCGCGGAGACCGAGCCCCGGGTCCTCGCCACCAGCGTCGAACGGCTGGAGACCGCCGTCGCCGCGGTGCTCGGGCAGCCGTCGGTCCGCCACCTCCTGGTGTTCGACCACCGCCCCGGGGCCCCCGACGAGCGCGCGGCCGTGGAGGCCGCGGCCCGGCGGCTGGCCGAGGCCGGCGGCACCGCCGTGCTCGACACGCTCACCGCGGCGGTCGGGCGCGGCGCCCTGCTGCCCGAGCCCCCGCTGCACGTGCCCGCCCCGGGCGAGGATCCGCTGGCCCTGCTCCTCTACACCTCCGGCAGCACCGGCGCCCCGAAGGGGGCGATGTACCCGCAGCGGCTGGCCCGCAACGCCTGGTGGGGGTTCGTCTACGGGCCCGCCGACGTGCCGTCGGTCGTCGTCCACTACATGCCGCAGAGCCACCAGGCCGGCCGGATGTCGGTGCTGGGCACGCTCGCCCGGGGCGGGCTGGGCTGTTTCACCGCCAGGAGCGACCTGTCCTGCCTGTTCGAGGACATCGCGCTGGTCCGCCCGACCGAGCTGACCATGGTGCCCCGGATCTGCGACATGCTCTTCCAGCAGTACCGGAGCGAGCTCGACCGGCGGGCCGGCGAGGACGGCGACGTCGACGCGGCCGTGAAGGCCCACCTGCGGGAGACCGTCCTGGGCGGTCGGGTGGCGAAGGCCTTCTGCGGGACGGCGCCGCTGTCCGCCGAGGTCGCGGAGTTCGTCGAATCCTGCCTGGGGCTGCACCTGTACACCGGGTACGGCTCGACCGAGGCCGGCGGGGTCCTGCTCGACACCGTGGTGCAGCGCCCGCCCGTCCTCGACTACAAGCTGGCCGACGTCCCGGAGCTGGGCTGCTTCACCACCGACCTGCCGCACCCGCGCGGCGAGTTGCTGCTCAGGACGAGCGCCGCCATCCCCGGGTACTACCGCCGGCCCGAACTCACCGCGGCCGTCTTCGACGAGGACGGCTACTACCGCACCGGCGACATCATGGCCGAGGTCGGCCCGGACCGGCTGGTGTACGTCGGCCGCACCAAGGACGTGCTCAAGCTGTCCCAGGGCGAGTTCGTCACCGTCTCCCGGCTGGAGGGCGTCTTCCTCGGCAGTCCGCTGATCCGGCAGGTGTTCGTGTACGGCAGCAGCGAGCGCTCCCACCTGCTCGCCGTGGTGGTGCCCACCGCGGACGCGATCGCCCGCACCGCGGGAGATCCGCGCGAACTCAAGCGGCTGGTCGACCGGGAGCTGCGGCGCACGGCGGGCGAGAGCGGCCTCAACCCGTACGAGGTGCCCCGGGACTTCCTGGTGGAGACCGAGCCCTTCAGCCCGGCCAACGGCCTGCTCTCCGACAGCCACAAACTGCTGCGCCCCAAGCTCCTGGAGCGCTACGGCGAGGCACTGGAACGGCGCTACGCCGAACTCGCCGACGAACAGGGCCGGCAGCTGCGGGAACTGCGCCGGACCGGCGCCGACCGGCCGGTCGAGGAGACCGTGGCGCGGGCCGTGCGCGCCGTCCTGGGCCGGGCCGACACCGGAGTGGACGGCAGCGCGCGCTTCACCGACCTCGGCGGCGACTCGCTCTCCGCGCTGTCCTTCACCACCCTCCTGAAGGAGGTCCTGGACGTCGAGGTGCCGGTCGGCGTCGTCATCGGCCCGACCACCGACCTGGCGGGCGTCGCCGCGTACGTCGAGGCCCGGCGCACCGCCCCGGAGGCCAGGCCCACGTCCGCCTCCGTGCACGGCCCGGGCGCGACCGAGGTCCGGGCCCGCGACCTCACCCCCGACCGGTTCGTCGACGCCTCGACGCTGGCCGCCGCGCCGGGCCTGCCGGGCCCCGCGGAGTCCCCGCGGACCGTCCTGCTCACCGGCGCCAACGGGTTCCTCGGCCGCTTCCTCTGCCTGGAGTGGCTCCGCCGGCTGGCCCCGTCCGGCGGACGGCTGGTCTGCCTGGTCCGGGGCCGGACACCGGCGGACGCGGCCGACCGGCTCGACCGGGCCTTCGGCCCCGGGGGCGAGGCGTCCCGGCTGTACCGGGAGCTGGCTCCGGGCACGCTGACCGTCCTCGCCGGGGACCTCGCCGAGCCGCGCCTGGGCCTGGACCGGGCGGTGTGGAACGGGCTGGCCGGGTCGGTGGACCGGATCGTCCACCCGGCCGCGCTGGTCAACCACGTGCTGCCCTACGCGGAGCTGTTCGGACCCAACGTCGCCGGGACCGCCGAACTCGTCCGGCTGGCGCTCACCGAGCGGCTCAAGCCCTTCACCTACCTGTCCACGGTGGCGGTGCGCGGCACGGCCGGGCCGGACGTGCTCGACGAGGACGCCGACGTCCGGGAGACGATCCCGCACCGCCGCCTCGGCCGCGGCTACGCCGACGGGTACGCCGCCGGCAAGTGGGCCGGCGAGGTGCTGCTGCGGGAGGCCGCCGAACGGTACGGCCTCCCGGTCAGCACGTTCCGGTCGGGCATGATCCTCGCGCACGGCAGCTACCCCGGACAGCTGAACGTGCCGGACGTGTTCACCCGGCTGGTCCTCAGCCTGGTGGCCACCGGGATCGCCCCCCGGTCCTTCCACCCGGACGGCGTGCCGGTGCCCCACGAGGGCCTCCCGGTCGACTTCCTCGCCGAGGCGGTCACCGCGCTGGGCGCCCCGGGCCCGGACGGCCACCGCACCCACCGCACCTTCAACGCCTGGAACCCGCACCCCGACGGCGCCTCGCTGGACGCCTTCGTGGACCGGCTCGTCGAGGAGGGCCACCCGATCCGGCGCATCGACGACTACGACGACTGGTTCGCCCGCTTCACGACCGCGGTCCGGGCCCTGCCGGAACGGCAGCGTACCCACTCGCTGCTGCCCCTGCTGCACGCGTTCGAGCGGCCCGGCGGCGACCGCCCCGCCCCGGCGCCGCGGTTCCGGGCCGCGGTGCGGGCGGCCGGGATCGGGCCGGACCGGGACGTGCCGCGGCTGTCGCCCGGCCTCGTCACCAAGTACGTCACCGACCTGCGCGGCCTCGGATTGCTGGACGCACGCCCCTGACGCGGCCCCAGGGGCCGACGTAGCCTGACTGCACCGACTGCGCCGACTGCATCGACGCACCGTCAACCGGCGGTCCACGGACCGCCGTTCCCGTCGAACGGAGAACCCATGGCACAGGATCCCGGCACGGAGCGGGAGATCGACGCGGTCCTGACCTCGGGGCTGCGACTGATGGAGTCGCGCGACCTCGCCGGCTTCCGCGCCCTGCACACCCCCGGCGCCACGGTGTGGCAGAACGACGGCGAGGGCACCCGGACGATCGACGCCCGGCTGGAACAGATCACCGCGTTCCTCGACGGCGTCGACTCGCTGCGGTTCGAGGTCGTGCGCCGGTTCCACCGGCCCGGCGAGGTGCTCCAGCAGCACGTCCTGCACCTGGTGGCACCGGACGGCACCGACAGCCGGGTCCACGCCACCGTCTACTTCCGGTTCGAGGGCGGGCTGATCGCCGAGATCGAGGAGTTCCTCTACTAGGGCGTGTCTGACAATTCCCGCCGGGCGTGCGACGCCAATTGTCAGACACGCCCTAGGGCGCGCCTTGAGCGGCCCGGGGGCGCACCGCCACCGGCGCCCTCGTACCGCCCCTGGCCGCCCCCGGCGCTCCGGGGGCGGCCTCCGCCTGTCCCGGCCGCACCGCCCCTCCCGGGCGCCGCGCGCCGGACGGCCCTCCCGCGAACGTGTCCGGCCGAATCCGCCGTGCCGGTCCGGCCCGGGCGAGGCGGTCCACGACGACTCGTACGTCCCGCTCGGGGCGTCCCCGCCCCGGATGCCGCCCCACGGGTGGCGGCGATCGCGGCCGTCGGCCCGATCCGGGCGTACGGACCGCGCCGGCTCGCCGGCGCACGAACAGCCCCGCTCCCCTCGAACCGCCCGCCCCGGTGGACGAGAATGAAGTGGCCCGCCCGGCGGGGGTGCTCACCCGCACCCGAACCCGGCTCTCCCGCGGGTTCCACGGCGACAACGGCCGGATCCCCGAGCCCACCGCCGAGGAGTTCCGCGAGACCACCGAGGGCCACGGGCACCGACCCGCCCCCCGACGGCACAGGGAGGACAGGTGCACCACCGAACGGACCGGACCCACCGGGCCCGACGGACCGACCCGACCGACCGGCTCGCCGACAGCAGGTACCTCCTGCTCACCACCTTCGACGAGGACGGCAGCCGACTGGAGTCACCGCTCTGGGTGGTGCCGGACGGCCCGGCCCTCGGAGTCTGGGCCCCGGCCCACTCCGGCGAGGCCGAACGGATCCGCCGCCGGCCCCGGGTGCTGATCGGCCCGTGCGACGCCCACGGGCGCCCCACCGGCCGCCAGGTCCCGGCCCGGGCACGGCTCTGCGACGCGGACGACACCGCGCGCTACCGCACCTCACTGATCAACAAGTACGGCCTGACGGCACTGATCGCGCTGGCCCGCAGCCGGTTCAGGGTCGGGCTGGCCGGGACGGTGGGGATCCGGATCACGCTGAACGAGCCGGAACAGCGGCTGGTCGGTCCGGAGTGGCTGCCGCCGGCCGGGTACTGCGTCAACTGACCTACCGGCCGCGCCGGTTGAGCCGGCGCCGTCGGCCGAGCACCACCGGCCGAGCACCGCCGGCCGAGCGCCGGGGCCCCGGAGGCGGCCCCGGCGCCCGGCGCGCCCGGGGCCGCTCACGGCGGCGGGCAGCCGGTCGCGGGGCCGACGGCAGGCCGCGGGGGCCCGTCAGGCCAGGGGGTGGGTCGGGACCGGGCTGACCTCCTGGATCTCGCCGTGGGCCTTGGTGAGCAGCTGCGAGGCGAGCTCGTTGAGCGCCCGCGCGCCCGCGATCTCCTCGCCGACCCTCAGCTGTTCCGGGTCCGAGGGGTGACGGCTGCTGTAGCCGTGGGCGCGCAGTTCACTCCCGTCGCCGAGCCTCAGCAGCGCGGCGGCGCTGGTCCGCGCCCCCTCTTCGCGGAACTCCATCTCGATGTGCCAACCGACCAGAGTCTGCATGGCGGATCACCTCCATCGGTTACCCCTCCAGAGTGCGCCGCACCCACCGTGAACACCAGGCCGGCCGGGCCGGGCACGACCCCGAGGGCAAGTTGAACGCGTTCAACACGGCCGCGTAGAGTCGGCGGCGAAAGCATTTGAACGCGTTCAAGGGGGGTGTGCCCACCATGGGGAAGGGCACCACGGAACTGGTCGACCTACTGATCCTGCTCGGCATGGGCGCCGTCGTCCCGCTCGGCCTCGCGCTGGTCGGCGAACCCGGCCTGGCCCGGGTCCGCCGGCTCTGGCCGCTCGCCGCGGTACCCGGCGCGCTCTCGCTCTGGCTGCCGCGCGGCGGCCTCGCCACCGGCTGCGCGGCGCTCTACGCACTCGGCACCCTGGCCGTCGCCCTGCACGCACCGCTGCGACTGGCCCGCACCCGCTCCCTCGCACCCGCCGAGGTCGCGGTGCTCACCGCACTCGCCGCGCCCTCGGTGGCCGGCACCGCACTCGTCGCCGAGCGCTCCGGCTACCCGCTGTTCGGCTTCGAACCGCACATCCTGGCCCTCACCGTCCCGCACTTCCACTACGCCGGGTTCGCCGCCGCCCTGGTCGCCGGACTGGTCTGCCGCACCGCCCGCCCGGGCTCGGCCGCGGCCCGCTGCGCCGCGCTCAGCGTCCCGGCCGGCACCCTGCTCGTCCTGGCCGGGTACTTCCTCGGCGACTGGTGGCAGTTCGCCGGAGCCGCCGTCCTCACCACCGGCATGTGGCTGGTCGGCCTGGTCACCTGGCGCGAACTGCGCCCCCGCGGCACCGACCCCGCCACCGCCCGGCTGCTCGCCGTCTCCTCGGCCGTCCTCGCGCTCACCATGCTGCTCGCCCTGTGGTGGGCGCTCGGCCGGGCCGCCGGACTCCCCCACCCCACCCTGACCTGGATGGCCGCCACCCACGGCGTCGGCAACGCACTCGGCTTCGCGCTCTGCGCCCTGCTCGCCTGGCGCCGGATCGCCGCGGACCGAACCGGCCCGGGAAGGACCGCCCGATGAACGACTACAGCTACCCCGAGCAGGGCGCCAGCCGCACCGGCGAACTGCCCGCCGGCTACAACCACCTGCGGCACAGCGCGCTCATCGGCCACGGCCGCCCCGCGCTGGAGGCCGCCGGCGCCGCCCTGCTCGACTGGCGGATGCACCGGCTCGCCGGCGTCCGGATCGACGCCACGGCCGACCGGGCCGCCCCCGGTGTCGCCGTGCGCTGCGCCATCGGCCTCGGCCCGCTGCGGGCCGGCGCCCCCAACCGGGTCCTGGCCGCGGTCGACGGCCCGGACCGGTACGGCTTCACCTACGGCACCAGGGCCGGGCACCTCGCCCGGGGCGAGGAGACCTTCCTGGTCGAACTCGCCCCGGACGGCGCGGTCCGGTTCTCCGTCACCGCCTTCAGTCGCCCCGTCGCCTGGTACGCCCGCCTCGCCGGTCCCCTGCTGCCCCTCGCCCAACGCGCCTTCGCCCGCCACTGCGGACGCGTCCTGACCCGGATCGCGGCACAGGCCGGCCGACTGACCGACGCCCGCCCGTGACGCACCCGGTCCACCGGGACCCTCAGCCGTGGTGCGCCGGGACCACGACCAGGAGGGCGCCGCCGCTCTGCACCCTGACCTCGAAGTGGTCGATGTCGCCCGGCTGGAACGCCGTGCCGCCGGTGGTGCGCACCGTGCCGTCCGCACGTCCGTAGCCGCCCGCCGGGACGGACCAGGTGGTGACGGTCTGCTGCTCGCCGGTGCGCGAGACGGCGACCAGACTGCAGGTCAACGGGCCGTGGACACCGGAGAGTTGCAGGCCGACCCGGGTGCCCCAGGTGGTGCCGTCCAGGCCGACGGTGGCGTGCGCGCCGGTGCTCGGGTCGGTGGCGCTGAACTGCTCGGCCGCCGCTACCACGGCGGGCACGTGGTCGGCGGTGAGCACCGCGGCGGTGACGGCGGGGCCGGCCGCCACCATCGCGGTCGCGGCCAGGGCCAGCACCAGCCGCCGGACCCGGCCCCGCCGCCGGGTGGTGGCGACCTCGGCGACCAGCCGGTCCAGCAGCCGCGGATCCGGCTGCGGGGCGGGACCGGCCGGGTCCGTTCCGGCCGCCCGCGCGGTGGCCGCGTACTCGGCCAACAGCGGCTCCACGGGGCCCAGTTCGGCCACCTGCTCGGCGCACTGCGGGCAGTCGGCGAGGTGCCGCTCGAAGGCGGCGCGCTCGGCGGGTTCCAGCAGGCCGAGGACGTACGCGCCGACGTCGGTGTGCGCCGGGCCGGTGGAGGCGTCGCGGGGCAGGCCGGGGGGCCGGTCGGAGCCGGGCATCCGGTCGGGGTCTGGCGTCCGGTCGGGGTCGGGGTGCCTGGTCACGATGTCACTCCCCGTTCCTCCAGTGCGATCCTGAGCGCGCGCAGCGCGTAGAACACCCGCGAGCGGACCGTCCCGGCCGGGATGCCGAGGACGGCGGCCGCCTCCTTGGCCGTACGGCCCTTCAGGTAGGTCTCGACGATGATCTCCCGGTGCGTGGGCGAGAGGTCGCCGAGCGCGTCCGCGACCGTCATCATCCGCAGCGCCCGGTCGGTCTCGTCCTCGGCGGGCAGCTGCTCCAGCGCCGAGGCGTCCACCTCCCGGGGCCGGGCCAGGGCGCCGCGGTGGCCGTCGATCACGATCCGCCGGGCGACCGTGACCAGCCAGGGCCGCAGCGAGCCGGCCTCCGGGTCGAGCCGGTGGATGTTGCGCCAGGCCCGGACCAGCGTCTCCTGCACGACGTCCTCGGCCCGCTGCCGGTCCCCGGCGACCAGGTGGAGCACGAACCCGAACAGCGGGCCGGCGTGCTCCCGGTACAGGGCGCGCATCAGTTCCTCGTCCGCCGCCCCCGTGCCGCGGCCGCCGGCGCGACCACCGGCGCGGCCGACGGGGTGCTCCTCGGTCACCACTTCATCGTCGCGCACCCGGGCCTCCCGGTCGAGGACGGTCGGAACCGGTCAGTAGCCCGGGGTGCCGGGCATCGGGGTGCCGGGCATCGGGGTGCCGGGCATCGGGGTGGAGCCGGCCGCGACGCCGGCCTTGCCGCCGGTCGGGGTCAGCGCGAACCAGGTGCCGCCGACGCCCTGGCCCTTGGTGTCGCCGGGCTTGGCGTCCGGCGAGTAGCGGTAGGCCGGCCAGCCGTTCAGGGTGACCTGCTTGGTGCCGTCGTCGCGGGTGACGGTGCCGACCAGCTTGCTGTCGATGCCCTTCACCGTGACGTTGCCGTCGGCATGCTCGGGCGGCCAGACGGTGGCGCAGCCGCCGTTGCAGTAGGACTCGGGCGGACTGTTCCGGTCCTGGTCGAAGCGGTACAGCGTGAACCCGGCGCTGTCGGTGACGATGGTGCCCAGCTTGGGGTCCTGGGCGGTCTGCATGGTGACGCCCGCCGGGGCGCTCGGACCGCTCGACGGGTGCGACGAACCGCCCGACGCGCCGCAGCCGGCGATCAGGGCGGCCGCCGCGACGCCGGACGCGGTCAGCGCGACGGTCCGGCGGGTGCGGTGTGTGCGGCGTGTGCTGCGCATGGGGTGCCTCCCGCGGGGGAAGGGGTCGGGACGGACCGGACACCCCGCAGTACGTGCGGGGACCGCCTGCTGCTCAACCGGGGCACCGGGAAGAACCGGGACCACCTCGGGAAACGCCCCGGGAACCACCTCGGAATACCCCGCCGACCGGGACCGTTGTGGCGGGCACATGGCCTGAACCGCCACCTCCGGAAGGGAAGGAATCACGAGATGAGCAGCACGGTCGAGCTGACCAAGGAGAACTTCGACGACATCGTCCCGGGCCCGGAGGGCAAGGACTTCGTCTTCATCGACTTCTGGGCCGGGTGGTGCGGGCCGTGCCGCCAGTTCGCCCCGGTGTACGAGAAGGCGGCCGAGCGCCACCCGGACCTGGTCTTCACCAAGGTGGACACGGAGGCCCAGCAGGAGCTGGCCGCCGCGTTCGACATCCGGTCGATCCCCACACTGGCGATCATCCGCGAGGGCGTGGTCGTCTTCTCGCAGCCCGGAGCGCTGCCGGAGGCGGTGTTCGAGGACCTGATCGGCCAGGCCCGCAACCTGGACATGACCGAGGTGAAGCGCAAGGTCGCCGAGGAGAAGGCGGCCGGCGGCCAGGCCTGATCCCGGCCCGGTACCGGCGCCCGAGGGCCCGGGGAGCACCGTCTCCCCGGGCCCTCGCCGTGCCCGCGGCCCGCCACCTGCCGCCCGCCGGGCGCACCCCCGGGCCCGGCACCGCGCCCGCCTCCGGCACCCGCTGCGCCCGCCGTCACTCCGGTTCGGCGCCCCAGGCGGCGAGCCTGGCCGCGAGCGCCCGCACCTCGGCGCGCAGGGCGGCGGGCTCCCGGACGGTGAACGGCCACCCGAGACCGGCCAGCAGCACCGCGACGCCGTCGAGGTTCTGCGCCCGGGCCCGCAGCAGCACCCGGTCCCCGGCGAGGGCGGTGAGCGTCCCGGCGGCGGGCGGCAGCCGGCGGCGGGCCTCGGCGAGCGTGGTCTCCAGCTCCACCTCCACCCGGTGCCGCCAGGGCGCCCCGGCCAGGGACTCCACCACCCGCTGGACCGGATCGAAGTCCTCCGGCGGCTCGAAGCCCACCTGGCCCTGCTCGACCCGGGTGATCCGGTCCAGCCGGAAGGTGCGCGACTCGCCGCTGCGGTGGTCGAGCCCGGTGGTGTACCAGCGCCCGGAGTGGAAGACCAGCCCGTACGGGTCGAACTCGCGCTCGCTGGGCCGGTCCTCGCGGTCCCGGTAGGCGAGCCGCACCCGGCGCCGCCGGCGGGCGGCCTCGGCCAGGGTGAACAGCGCGGCGGCGGCCGGGCCGGGGCCGGCGGCGGGGACGGCGGTGAGGCCGAGGGTCTGCTCGACGGCGGAGACCCGGTCCCGCAGCGGCGGCGGCAGCACCCGCTGGATCTTGGCGAGGGCGGTCTCGGTCGCCCCCTCCCCCACCGACAGGCCGGAGCTGCGACCGGCCAGCAGGCCGAGCACGACGGAGGCCGCCTCGTCCGGGTTGAGCATCAGCGGCGGCAGCCGGTAACCGGGGCGCAGCCGGTAGCCCCCGTAACGGCCGCGGTCGGCCTGGACGGGGATGCCGAGGTCGGCCAGCCGGGCGACGTAGCGGCGGACGGTGCGCTCGTCCACGTCGAGCCGGGCGGCCAGTTCGGCGCCGGTCAGGCCGGGGCGGTCCTGGAGCAGTTCCAGCAGGGCGAGGACGCGGCTGACCGGGTGTTCCACCGCGTACTCCTTTCCGTCTCCACGCCGCCCTACGGGATGCCCGGCGGCGGGGCGGAGGAAATCCGGGCGACTTCTGTCCTGATCCGATCCTAGAGTCGGCGGTGGAGGAGGCCCCACCGCGGCGGAGCCCCCCGCGGGCCGGTCGAGGCCTCCGCGGCCCGGTGTGCCTCCCCCGCCATCCCCCGACGAATGGAGTGATCCGCCATGAGCACGTTCGTACTGGTCCCCGGGTTCTGGATCGGCGCCTGGGCCTGGGACGAGGTGGCCGCGCCGCTGCGCGAGGCCGGGCACCGCGTGTACGCCGTCAGCCTGCCCGGAGTGGCCGAACGAGCCTCCGAGGAGGGCGAGTTCGGCCTGGAGGAGCACATCGCCGACCTCACGGACCTGCTGGTCCGGGAGGACCTGTCGGACGTCGTCCTGGTCGCGCACAGCGGCGCCACCGCCCCGGTGGGCGGGCTCGCGGACCGGATGCCGGAGCGGATCCGCCGGGTGGTCTACCTGGACAGCGGTCCGCTCGCCGACGGCATCGCGGTCCGCGACCTCTGGCAGCCCGGCTACCGGGAGACCGCCGAGGCCTCGGTGGTCGACGGCCGGCTCCCCCTGCCGTCCTGGGAGTACCTGGCCGAGCAGGGCACCAGCACGGCGGGCCTGGACGAGGCCGCCCTGGCACGCGTCCGCGCCCGGGCCACCCCGCATCCGGCCGGGGCCTTCCGGGACCCGCTGCGGCTGACCGGCGCCGGGGCCGCGCTGCCGCAGGCGCTGGTCTCCTGCTCCTTCCCGCTCGCCCAGGTGCGCGAGCTGATCGCCGCCGGTCACCCGTACTTCGCCGGGATGTCCGGGCCGAACTGGGAGCTGCGCGAACTGCCCACCGGGCACTGGCCGATGTTCTCCAGCCCGGCCGAGACGGCGGCGCTGCTGGCGGAGCTCGCCGCGCTCTGAGCCCACCCGGGCACTGCGCGGGCACCGGGCGGGCCCGGTCGGCCCGCCGGCTCCATGCCCTCGGCTCCATGCCCTCGGCTCCATGCCCTCGGCTCCGGCCGGGCCCTGTCCCGACAGTGCCCGGCCGTTCGCCCGACGGCGCCCTCCGCGTGTCCGTCCGTCGCGCAACCGCGCGCGGACGGGCAGGATGGGGCCCACGCCGTACCCGAGCGACGAGCGAGGACCCGTGCCCGAGCAGCCCAGCCGTACCGAACCGCCGGACACCGTGCCGGAGTTCCGGCCGGGCCACGGTCCGGGGCCGTCCGGCCCCCGCGCCCCGCTCACCCCGCTCGCCCCGCAGGCGCGCGGCGAGCACGCGAAGTGGCCGCGACGGGTGGTCCGGGCCAGGCTCGGGTACGGAGCCGGAGGCGGCCGCAGCACGCTCCCCCGCGAGGCCGCCCCGACCGGCGACCGGGCCCGGCACGCCCGGCCGCTCCAGCCGCTCCGCATCCGCATCCGCGAGCACACGCCCGCCACCCCCGCCCGGCGGGCCGGGGCGGCCATCGAGACCACGGAGGACAGGGCATGACCAGCACCGCCGAGGAGTACGACGTCATCGTCCTGGGAGCCGGTCCGACCGGCGAGAACGTGGCCGACCGGACGGTCGCCGCCGGGCTGCGCACCGTGATCGTGGAGGCCGAGCTGGTCGGCGGCGAGTGCTCGTACTGGGCCTGCATGCCCAGCAAGGCGCTGCTGCGGCCGGTGGCCGCGCTGGCCGACGCCCGCGCGGTGGCGGGCTCCCGGGAGGCGGTCGGCGACCGGCGACTGGACCCGGCCGCGGTGCTGGCCCGGCGCGACTCCTTCGCCTCCGACTGGAAGGACGACGGCCAGGTGCAGTGGCTGCGGGACACCGGCATCGAGCTGGTGCGCGGCCACGGCCGGCTGGCCGGGGTGCGGACGGTGACGGTGGAGGCCGAGGACGGCAGCGAGCGGGTGCTCACCGCCCGGCACGCCGTCGTCGTGTGCACCGGCAGCCGCCCCGTCCTGCCCGCGCACGTACCCGGGCTCACCGACGCCCACCCGTGGACCAACCGGGAGGCGACCGCCTCGAAGACCGTCCCCGGGCGGCTGGCGGTGGTCGGCGGCGGGGTGGTCGGGGTGGAGATGGCGGCCGCCTGGCGGGCGCTCGGCTCCGAGGTGGTGCTGCTGGTACGCGGGGACGCGCTGCTGCCGCGGATGGAGCCGTTCGCGGGCGAGCTGGTCGCGGAGGGCCTGCGGGCCGCCGGGGTGGACCTGCGCTTCGGCACCGAGGTCACCGCGCTGGAGCGGGCGGACGGCTCCGGACCGGTGACCCTCACCCTCGCGGCCCGGGGCGACCAGGACGGCGACGGGACGCTGACCGTCGACGAGGTGCTGTACGCGACCGGCCGGGCCCCGCGCACCGCCGACGTCGGACTGGAGCAGGTCGGCCTGAAGCCGGGCGACTGGATGGAGGTGGACGACAGCTGCACGGTGCTCGGCGTGGACGGGGAGTGGCTCTACGCCGCCGGGGACGTCAACCACCGGGCGCTGCTCACCCACCAGGGCAAGTACCAGGCCCGGATCACCGGTGCGGCGATCGCCGCCCGCGCCCAGGGGCGCCCGCTGGACACCGCGCGCTGGGGCGCGCACGCCGCGTCCGCGGACCTCGCGGGAGCGCCCCAGGTGGTGTTCACCCAGCCCGAGGTGGCCGCCGTCGGCCTGACCCGGGCGGCCGCCGAGGCGGCCGGGCTGCGGGTGAAGACCGTCGACCACGAGATCGGCTCCGTCGCCGGGGCCTCGCTCTACGGCGACGACTACCGCGGCCGGGCCCGGGTCGTCTTCGACCTGGACCGCGAAGTGCTCGTCGGCGCCTGCCTGGTCGGCCCCGGGGTGGCCGAGCTGCTGCACTCGGCGACCGTCGCGGTGGTCGGCGAGGTGCCGATCGACCGGCTCTGGCACGCGGTGCCCTCGTACCCGACGATCAGCGAGGTCTGGCTGCGGCTGCTGGAGGACTGCCGGGGGTAGTCCCGGGCGGGCGGCGGGCAGCCGGCGGGAGCGGCGAAGCCGCCCGTCGGCTGCCCGGGTGACCGGCGCGGCGAGATGTGACCACCGGTGGACGGCGGGACACTGGCAGTCGGGGGCCGTCCCGGGGGGCCGTGCTCGTGATCAGGTGGTGTGAGGCATGACCGAGGTGCTGTTGGCCGTCGGAACCGAGAAGGGCCTCTTTCTCGGCCGCAGCCGCGACCGGCTGGCGTGGGAGTTCAGCGGGCCGCACTTCCCGATGAACGCGATCTACTCCGTCTCCGTCGACCGCCGTGACGGCCGGACCAGAGTGCTGGCCGGCGCCGACAGCAGCCACTGGGGGCCCTCGGTCTGGCGCTCCGACGACCTGGGCGAGAGCTGGTTCGAACCGCCGCGGCCGGCCATCCGCTTCCCCGAGACCACCGGCGCCTCGCTCACCCGGGTCTGGCAGCTCCAGCCCGCCGGACCGGAGGCCCCCGGCGTCGTCTACGCGGGCACCGAGCCGGCCGCGCTGTTCCGCTCCACCGACGGCGGCGAGACCTTCGCGCTGGTCGAGCCGCTCTGGAACCACCCGCAGCGGCCGCAGTGGGGCTCCGGCTACGGCGGCCAGGGCCTGCACACCATCCTGACCGACCCGCGCGACCCGCAGCGGCTGCTGGTCGCCGTCTCCAGCGGCGGCGTCTACCGCAGCAAGGACGGCGGCGACAGCTGGCAGCCCTCCAACACCGGCCTGCGCGCCGAGTTCTTCCCGGAGGAACGCCAGTACCCCGAGTTCGGCCAGTGCGTGCACAAGATCGCGCCGGACCCCGTCCACCCGGACCGGCTCTACCTCCAGAACCACGGCGGCGTCTACCGCAGCGACGACTGGGGCGGCAGCTGGCGCTCGATCGTGGACGGGCTGCCCGCCGAGTTCGGCTTCGCCGTGGCCGCCCACCCGCGCCGGGCCGACACCGCCTACCTCTTCCCGCTCGGCGGCGCCGACGACCGCATCCCGCCCGGGCGCCGCTGCCGGGTCTTCCGCACCACCGACGGCGGCACCAGCTGGCAGCAGCTCGCCCAGGGCCTGCCGGGCGAGGACCACTACGGCATCGTGCTGCGGGACGCCCTGCGCACCGACGACGCCGACCCGGCCGGGATCTACTTCGGCAACCGGACCGGCGACGTGTACGGCAGCCGGGACGAGGGCGAGAGCTGGTCACTGCTGGTCTCCCACCTGCCGGACGTGCTCTGCCTCCGGGCCGCGGTGGTGGCCTGAGGCGGGAAGGCCGGGCGCGGGGCGCGGGGTGCGGTGCGCAGCGCACCAGGCGCCCTGGTGGCCGGAAATAACCGGTTGCCGGAGGGCAGGGCCTCGGTGAGCATGGGCCGCCGACGAACGATCACAGGATTGTGGGGTGGGCCATGGCCGAGGACTGGGTGGTCAGGCAGGACGCCGACGGCAAGCCGGTACTGCGCTACCTGCTGGACGAACGGGAGGGGCGTCCCTGGGCCGACCTGCTGGAGGTCCTGGACGAGTCGGCGGACGCCGCCGGCTTCATCCGGGCCGAGCTGCCCGGCTGGGTGGTCTCCGGTCCGCCCGGGCTCGGGCAGCAGCTGGTGGCGGACGGTGCGCGGGTGCTGCGGCACGCCCACACCTTCCGCCGTGACCTGCGCGCCGATCCCCCGCCCGCCGACTGGGCGGCCACGCCGCTGCGCGAGGGCCTGCGGGCGGTGCCCTGCGACCGCGCGCCCGAGGAGCTGTACGAGGCCTGGCGGGCCGCCTTCCCCGTCGACCACGTCGACCACTACCCCGGCGAGGACGCCCAGGTGCTGGCCGAGCGCCTCCTCCCGCTGCTCGCCGGCGAGGTCATCGGCCCGGTGCTGCCGTCCAGCCTGCTCGCGGTGGACACCGAGGACCGGGTGGTCGCCGGGCTGGTCCTCACCGACCGCGACGGCCGCCCCTGGATCGCCGACGTCTTCCGCCACCCGGAGCGCGGCTACCGCGGCCTCGGCGCCGACCTGCTGCGCCGCACCGTCGGCGACGCCGCCGCCCGCGGGCTCGCCGACATGACCCTGGTGGTCTCCGAGGGCAACCCGGCCCGCCGCCTCTACGAGTCACTGGGCTTCCTGCACCAGGAGACCTCCCTGACGGTGGTCGTGCCCGACGCCGAGTAGGTCCGAGCCCGGACCTCGCCCGCGCCCGCACCCCTGAGCCCGGCCGCGACCCGGCGGCTCAGGGCCGGGCGAGTTCCAGGACGGCTATCCCGCCCAGCACGGTGAACGCCGCCGTCAGCCGCAGCCTGCCGAGGCGCTCGCGGAACACCACCGCGGCGATCAGTGCGGCGATCACGATGCTGGTCTCGCGCAGCGCCGCGATCGTCGCGAGGTCTCCCCGGGCCTGGGCCCAGACCACCAGCCCGTACGCCGTCAGCGAGAGCACACCGCCGACGATGCCCAGCGGCACCGCACGGCCCGCCCCGGCGAGCAGGCCGGGGCCGCGCCGGACCCGGACGATCAGCGCCAGCACCGGCCCCTGCAGCAGGAACAGCCAGGCCACGTAGCCGCCGACCGTCCCGGACTCCCGCACGCCGCTGCCGTCCAGCACCGTGTACACCGCGATCATCACGCCCGTTCCGGCGGCGGCCCCGAGGGCGGGCAGCTGCGCCCGCCCGGGTATCCCCCGGGCGAAGGCCAGGCCGAACAGCCCGCAGGAGATCACCAGCACGCCCAGCAGCTCGCCCGGGCCCAGCCGCTGGCCGAGCAGGGTGGCCGACAGGAGGGCGACCAGCAGCGGCGCGCTGCCCCGCGCGATCGGGTACATCTGGCCGAAGTCCCCCAGCTGGTAGGCCCGCAGCAGCAGCACCGTGGACGTCACCTGGACCGCGACCGAGGCCAGCAGGTACGGCCAGGCGCCGGCCGCCGGCAGCGGGTTGAGCGCCACCAGGACGAGCGCGCAGGCCGTGTACGTCAGGTTGATCAGCGTGAAGCCGACCAGCTTGTCCGGGATCCGGTGCGCCAGCCCGTTCCAGACGGCGTGCAGCACGGCCGCCGTGAACACGGCCACGGGCACCGCCGGGACGCCTCCGACCATCACGGACCTCCCCTCGAACGGCCCGCCCGGAATCGGCAGGCCTGGAACCGGATTCCACGATACCCTGGATCCATGGAAGAGCGTTCCGAATATTTCACGCCCCTGGAATCCCGGCTGGCCGCGCAGATCCGGGCCCGGCTCGGCGAGCTGCGCGGCACCGAGGCCCGCGTCGCCCAGGTGGTGCTCGACCGGGGCGCCGACCTGGTGCACCTGAGCGTCAGCGACGTCGCCACGCTGGCCGGCACCGCCCCCTCCTCGGTGGTCCGGGCCTGTCAGCGGCTGGGCTTCCGCGGCTACCAGGAGCTGAAGATCGCCGCCGCCCGGCAGGCCCCCGCCCCCGCGCCCGCCCCCGCCGGCGACGAGGACGACCCGGCGGCCCGGGCGCTCGCCGAGACGCTGCGCGCCGCCCGGGCCGCCCTGGACGGCCTCACCGCCACCCTCTCCGCGGCCGATCTGCGGGCGGCCGCGGCGGCGCTGGACGACGCGAGCCGGGTGGTGCTGCTCGGCGCCGGCCTGTCCGGCGCGGTGGTCCTCGACCTCGCGTACCGGCTGCGGGCGCTCGGCCTGCTGGTGGACGCCCCGGCCGACCCGATCACCGCCCAGCTGGCCGCCGCCGGGCTGGGCCCGGGCACGGCCTGCCTGGCCGTCAGCCACACCGGAGCCACCCGCAGCGTGGTGGACGCCGCCCGCCTGGCCCGCGAGGCCGGCGCCGAGGTGCTGGCGCTCACCAGCTACGCCCGCTCGCCGCTGACCGAGACGTCCACCCTGGCCCTGGTCGCCGGCGGGCAGGACCTGGTCTTCGGGCTGGAGACCACCGCCAGCCGGCTCGCCCACCTGGCCGCCGTGGACGCCCTCGCCCAGACCCTGCTCGCCCTGCGCGGGCCCCGCGCCGAGCGCGCCCTCGGCCTGTCGGCGGACGTCACCGCGGACTACGCGTACTGAGGCCCGCTCACTGTTTGTGCCCTCCCTCGACGCGGGCGCCGCGCACCACGACCATGGTCAGGCCGACCGCGACCAGCAGCTCCGCCCAGAAGAACGCCGCGTAGTCCAGCAGCGAGCCGATCGGCGGGTTGCCGGGCGCGGCGTTGCGCATGCCGACCAGGGCGAACAGCGTGGCCGCCATCCAGCCGAGGGCGGGCCAGACGATGCCGCGCCGCTGCCGGACGATCAGCCAGGCCGCGACCAGCACGGACAGCGCCAGCGCCCACATCGCGGCCATCATGAACCAGGCCAGGATGAAGGTGCTGCGGGAGCGGCTGATCCGTTCGGTCACGACGACGCCGAGGCCGTCGTCCTCCTCGTTCGCCCGCCGGAAGACGAAGAAGGGGTCGGCCTCGGTCAGGCCGATCACCACCGGGGCCGGCTGCCCGCCGACGGTGGCCTGGAACCCGACGTACGCGTTGTAGTGGTCGAACGGGTAGTCCGAGACCCGCCCGTCGAGGAGGTTGAAGGTCACCACGCTGGAGCCGATCTGCTGGCCGGCCGGGTACTTGAGCGTGGTCTGTTCCAGCGAGGTGGTCTCCAGCACCACGTCCCCCGCCGGGACCAGCAGGCTCTCCGGCCGCGCCAGCGCGCCGTGCGGCTGGACCAGGATCTTCGCGGTGAGCGTCTGCGAGGCCGCGTCCACCCGCTGGAGCGTCACGTCCACCTCCAGGACGTCCGGCCCGGGCGCGGCGCCCACCACCTGGGCGTGGCTGCGGCTGGACCGCTCGTTGAGGTAGAGCAGCAGCCCGGCCGCGCAGAACAGCAGGATCACCGCCAGCACGGCGTACGGGCGCCAGGGCGCGACCCTGGGCACCGGCGGCGCGGCCCGGGCGGCCCGCACCCGGGCGTGGATGCGGACCCGCGGCCGGGCCGCCGGGCGTGTGCGCCGGACGGCCCGCCGGTGCGGCGGCGCGCTCATCGGCCTGCTCCCACGCTCGGCGGTGGCGGCTCCGGGGCCGCCTGTCCAGCCACCCTCCGGGTGGGCGCGGCCGGTGCGCAACCGCAGGCGGCCGATCGGGGCGCGGGCCCGGCCGCACGGGCGGGTGAACGGACGGTGGCGCCGCCGGAGACTCGACAAATACGCTGGTCGGAGGGGCTGTGTAGGCTCAACGGTCATGGCGAGGGTGACGCGGGACGATGTGGCGCGGGTGGCGGGGACGTCCACGGCGGTCGTGAGTTATGTGATCAACGACGGACCGCGGCCGGTGGCGGCCGCGACCCGGGCGCGGGTGCTCGCGGCGGTCGAGGAGCTCGGCTACCGGCCGAACCGGGTCGCCCAGGCGATGGCCCGACGGCGGACCGACCTGCTCGGGATGGTCGTCCCGGACGCCCGCCAGCCCTTCTTCGCCGGGCTCGCGCACGCCGTCGAGCAGGCCGCCGCGGAGCACGGCCGACTGCTGCTGATCGGCAACTCCGACTACGCCGACGAGCGCGAGGCGCACTACATCCGCGCCTTCCTCGGGATGCAGGTGGACGGTCTGATCCTGGTCACCCAGGACCCGGCCACCCCCGGGCTGACCGGTTTCGACGTGGCCGACGGCACCCCCGTGGTGCTGCTGCACCACCGGGCGGAGACCACCGAGGGCGTCGCCGTGGTCGCGGACGACGAGGGCGGCGCCCGCGAGGTGGTCCGCCACCTGCTCGGGCACGGGCACACCGAGGTGCACTGCTTCGGCGGCACCCTCGCGCTCAGCCCGCACGACCCGGTCACCGGGCGGACGGCCGGCTGGGTCGCCGCGATGGAGGAGGCCGGGCTGTCCACCGCGGGACGGCTCACCCCGGCGCCGTTCGACCGGGTCCGGGCGCACGCCGAGGCGCTCGCCCTGCTGGCCCGGCCCGACCGGCCCGCCGCCGTGTTCTGCGCGACGGACGACCAGGCGATCGGCCTGCTGCGGGCCGCCGACGACCTCGGCATACGGGTGCCGGAGGACCTCGCGGTGGCCGGCTTCGACGACATCGCCGAAGCGGTGATCGCCGGGCCCGCGCTGACGACCGTCACCACGGCGCAGGACGAGATGGCCCGGGCCGCGGTGGAACTCGTCCTGGGCGGGCCGGAGCGCCGTGCCCGGGGCGCCCGCATCTTCCCGGCCCGCCTGGTGGTCCGGCGCTCCTGCGGCTGCCCGCCGGCGGTGGAGCGGGGCTGACGGGCGGCACGGGCCCGGTCCGGCACCGGGCCCGGGCGTGGGGCGGGCCTGCCGCCCGGGCCGGCGCGCCACCCCCCTCAGTCTTCGAGCAGTTCGTCCGCGAGCAGGTCCATCAGCAGGTTGTCGTGCCAGCTGCCGTCCGCGCCGCGCTCGTACTGGCGCATGGTGCCGACGGTGCGGAAGCCGACCTTGGTGTAGCAGCGGATCGCGGCGAGGTTGTCCGCGGCCGGGTCGATCACCAGCCGGTGGTAGTGGTGCTCGTGCACGAGGTACCGGGCCATCGTGCGCACCGCGTCGGTGCCGAGGCCGAGGCCGTGCACCGTCGGGTCGAGGTAGAGGTCCATCCCGGCGTGCCGGTACTCGTCGTCGTTGTTGGCGTACCACTGGATGGCGCCGACCACCTTGCCGCCGAGGTCGATCGCGAAGGTCTCGGTGCCGGGCGACTCCAGGTCGTTGGCGACCTCGCCGGCCAGGTCGTCGCCGCCCCGCCAGCGGGAGAACACCTCGGGCGTTCCGCGGATGGCCGCCAGTGCCGGAATGTCCTCGCCGGTGGCCGGGCGGAGCGTGACCAAGGTGCCGTGCAGAATCGTCCCCATATGGGGCATGTTGGCACGGAAACCCGGCTCCGGCGAGTGTTTTCGAACCGCCGTCCGGCCCCTTCCGACGGGTTCCGGCGTGCGGACCCGGGGCCGGGGCGGCAGGGCGGCGGCCAGCCCGCCGGGCGGGCGCCCGGGCATCAGGCCGCGGGGCGCGACGGATCGCCGAGGGGACCGAGCCAGACGGCGGTGACGGCGCTGACGTAGCGGGCGCCGCAGTGGTCGTCGGGGACGACGAGCTGCGGGCCCGCGGCGTCCAGCGGGGCGCCGTCCACGCTGGTGGCGAGCAGGATCTCCTGGCCGCCGAAGTCCGGGTCGATCTCGGCCCAGGAGACCACCGCCCGGTGACCGTCGGCGCCGACCACGGAGAGCAGGAAGCGCAGCCGCTGCTTGCGGCCGGAGAAGTCGATCCGGGGCCGGGCCGAGCGCAGCACGTCCAGCAGCGCCGGGCCCTCGTAGCCGTGGCGCCGCTCGCCCGCGGTCCGGCAGTCGAAGCCGGCCTCCACCCGGCGGGCGGGGAGGTCGCGCAGTTGCGCGACCGTCAGTTCGGCGGGGCGGTCGAGGTGGCCGTGCAGTCGGACGGTGGGTCTCACGGGGGTCACGGGGGTCATGGGGGTCATGGGGGCGCTCCCTCCTCGCGGGCCGCGGCGCTGCGGCCCGCGAGGAGGACTACCCGAACGACCGCCCCGGCATTCGCAGATACGAGGGAAATGGTGGACATCGGCTCGCAGCTGCGGCTTCCGGGCGAAGGACGGGAAAAGTCGGAAGAATTCTTCGCGGCGGATGTCGATCCGGCACCGGCCCGTTCGACGCAGGGGTGAGAGGCGGGGAGGGGCCCCGCCCGCACGACCGAGGAGTCACCATGCCGCGCTTCATGACCCTGATCCGCATCGACGAGAACGCCCGCGGGGGCTGGGAGCCGGACCCCGGCTTCGAACAGCGGATGGGGGCCCTGTTCGAGGAGATCACCAAGGCCGGCGTGATGCTGGAGACCGCCGGCCTCACCCCGACCTCCCAGGGCACCCGGCTGACCTGGAAGGACGGGGACATCGGCTGCACGGACGGGCCGTTCACCGAGACCAAGGAGGTCGTCGGCGGCTACGCCATCCTCCAGTGCAAGGACCAGGCCGAGGCCCTGGAGTGGACCCGGCGCTTCCTGCGGGTCCACCCCGCGCACTGGCAGGTCGAGGCGGAGGTCCGGCGGATCGACGAGATGCCGGAGCCGCCGAAGTAGCGGCCCGGACATCCCGGTCGACGACCGTGGCAGCGTTTGCCTCCTCCCGCGCCGACTGCTCTGATGGGTGGCCGTGACGGAGAGGGAGGCGGCCACGGCCGTCGAGACGGTGTTCCGGATCGAGTCCGCGCGGATCATCGCCGCCGCCGCGCGGATCGTGCGGGACGTCGGCATCGCCGAGGAGCTGGCGCAGGACGCGCTGGTGGCGGCGCTGGAGCGGTGGCCGCGGGAGGGCGTCCCGGACAACCCGGGCGCCTGGCTGACGGCCACCGCCAAGCACCGGGCGGTCGACCTGGTCCGCCGCCGGGAGGTGTACGCCCGCAAGCTCGCCGAGGTCGGCCGGTCGGCGCGGGACGTGCCGCCCCCGGAGCCGGACGGGCCGGAGTCCATCGACGACGACCTGCTGCGGCTGATCTTCACCGCCTGCCATCCGGTGCTGTCGGCGCGGGCCCGGATCGCGCTCACCCTCCGGCTGCTCGGCGGGCTGACCACCCCGGAGATCGCCCGCGCCTTCCTGGTGCCCGAGCCGACGGTGGCGCAGCGGATCGTCCGGGCGAAGCGGACGCTGGCGACGGCGGACGTGCCGTTCGAGGTCCCGTACGGGCAGGACCGGGCGCGGCGGCTCTCCTCGGTGCTGGAGGTCATCTACCTGATCTTCAACGAGGGCTACGCGGCGACCGCGGGGGACGACCTGCTCCGCCCGCAGCTGTGCGAGGACGCGCTGCGGCTGGCCCGGGTGCTGGCGGCGCTGATGCCGGCCGAGCCGGAGGCGCACGGGCTGGCCGCGCTGCTGGAGCTCCAGGCCTCGCGCACGGCCACCCGGACCGGCCCGGACGGGCGCCCGGTGCTGCTGGCCGAGCAGAACCGGGCCCGTTGGGACGGGCTGCTGATCCGGCGCGGGTTCGAGGCGTTGCAGCGGGCGGGCACCGGACCGTACTCGGTCCAGGCCGCGATCGCCGCCTGCCACGCCAAGGCCCGGCGCTACGAGGACACCGACTGGACGACCATCGCCGCGCTGTACGAGCGGCTGCTGGCGCTGTCGCCGTCCCCGGTGGTGGCGCTGAACCGGGCGGTAGCGGTGTCGATGGCCCGGGGCCCGGCGGTGGCGCTGGAACTGGTGGACGGGCTGACGCGGGAGCCGGCGCTGCGCGACTACCACCTGCTGCCGAGCGTGCGCGGCGACCTGCTGGCCCGGCTGGGGCGGACGGCGGAGGCCCGGGCGGAGTTCGAGCGGGCGGCGGGGCTGACCCGCAACGAGCGGGAGCGGGAGCTGCTGCTGGAGCGGGCGGCGTCGCTCGGCGGGGGCGGCTGAGGGCCGTCCGGCCCGGCGGGAGGGCGGGGACGATCCCTAGGGCGTGTCTGACAATTGGCGTCGCACGCCCGGCGGGAATTGTCAGACACGCCCTAGGAGTCCTCCAGACGCAGCCGGGCGCTGACCGCGCCGAGGCCTTCGGCGAGCACCGCGAGCTGTTCCCGGGTGAGCACGTCGATCAGCAGCTCGCGCACCAGGGCGACGTGTCCGGGTGCGGCCTGGCGCAGCGCCTCCCGCCCCTGGTCGGTGAGTTCGGCGAAGACGCCGCGGATGTCGCTGGGGCAGGAGCGGCGGGCGACCAGGCCGGTCCGTTCCAGCTGGGTGACCTGGTAGGTCAGGCCGCTCTTGGAGGTGACCAGCTTGTCGGCGAGCTCGGTCATCCGCAGCGAGTGGCCGGGGGCGGCGGACAGGTGCACCAGGATCTCGTACTGCTGGTGGGAGAGTCCGGAGTCCTCCTTGAGCTGGCGCTCCAGCCGCCGGTTGAGCAGGTTGCTCGCGACGACGAAGCCCCGCCAGGCGGCCGCCTCGTCCGGGTCGAGCCAGCGGGGTTCGTTCAGAGAGGACATGGCTGCAGCCTACTCCTGTTGTTCAAATTCGAACAAAGGTGTACCGTCGATCGGAGTAGACGTTCAAATTTGAACTACCTGCTGGTCGAAACAGGTCGAACCGGTCCCGAGGAGGACGCCATGAGCACCGCGACCCCCGAGCGCATGCCCGCTCTGTACCTGTCGCACGGCGCGCCGCCGCTGGCCGACGACCCCGTCTGGCCGGGCCAGCTCGCCGCCTGGTCCGCCGACCTGCCCCGGCCCAAGGCCGTGCTGATGGTCTCCGCCCACTGGGAGGAGGCCCCGCTCGCCCTCGGCGCCGTCACCACCCTCCCCCTGGTCTACGACTTCTGGGGCTTCCCCCAGCACTACTACGAGGTCCAGTACGCCGCCCCCGGCGCGCCGGAGCTCGCCGAGCGCGTGCGCAAGCTGCTGCGCGCCCCCGGCACGCCCGTCCAGGACATCCCCGACCGCGGGCTCGACCACGGCGCGTACGTCCCGCTCGTGGAGATGTACCCGGAGGCCGACGTGCCGGTGCTCCAGATCTCGCTGCCCACCCTCGACCCGCAGCGGCTGATGGAGATCGGCCGCAAGCTCGCCCCGCTGCGCGACGAGGGCGTGCTGATCGTCGGCAGCGGCTTCTTCACCCACAACCTGCGGGCGCTCAGCAACGACGGCCGGGTCACCTCGGTGATGGCCGAGTTCGACGACTGGGGCCGGCGCGCCCTGGAGGCCCACGACCTGGACGCCCTGCTCGACTTCGAGCACAAGGCCCCGGCCGGGCGGCTGGCCCACCCGCGCACCGAGCACTTCGCCCCGCTGTTCGTCACCCTCGGCGCCGGCGAGGCCGACCTGGACAGCCAGCGCAGCGTCATCGACGGGTTCTGGATGGGCCTGGCCAAGCGCTCCGTCCAGCTGGGCTGAACCCGGCCGGCCGGTGACGGCCCCGAGCCCGGGGCCGTCACCGGGAGCCGCAGATGAAGCGCCCGCCGATGCGCTCCGGCAGGCGCCGACGGGACGGGTCGCGCCAGACAGGGTCGGTTATCGGACGAACTCGCGGCGCGGGCCCGGACACCGGCCCTGTCGTGTGACGCTCCGTCGCAGCATGAACCGACGCCGGAGGAGTGATCGTGCGCAACGGAGACGCCGTACGGGCCGCCCTGGACGCCTCGCTGGCCGTCCTCGCCCCGCACGCCGGGGACCGCGACTGGGACGCACCCGCCGGACTCCTGGAGTGGAGCTGCCGCGACACCGCCGCCCACATCGCCCACGACCTGCTCGCCTACGCCGGCCAGCTCGCCGCCCGCCCCCGGGACCGCTACCTGCCGCTGGACCTCACCGTCCGCCCCGAGGCCGACCCGGCCCAGGTGCTCACCGTGGTCACCGCCGCCGCCGGGCTCCTCGCCACCGCCCTGGACGCCGCCCCGCCCGAGCTGCGCGCCTACCACCACGGCCCCTGCGAACCGCTCGGCTTCGCCGCCATGGGCGTCGCCGAGACCCTGCTCCACACCCACGACATCACCAGCGGCCTCGGCCTGCCCTGGCAGCCGCCCGCCGAACTCTGCCGCTTCGCACTCGACCGGCTCTTCCCGCACGCACCGCAGGAGCCCGCCGCCCACCCGGCGCGGGTGCTGCTCTGGTGCACCGGGCGCGGGGAACTGAACGGCCGCCCGCGCAAGTCCTCGTGGACCTGGCGGGCGGCCATGGGCGAGTGGCCCGATCAGGGCGCGTCCCGCGGGCTCAGGCCTCGCCGGTGACGATCCGCTCGGCCCCGCTGCGCTCGACACACAGCTCGTTCCCCTCCGGGTCGGAGAGGACCACCCAGCCCTTGCCGTCCGGGCCGCGGCGGTCGTCCAGCACGGTGGCGCCCAGGGCGACCAGGCGCTCCACCTCCTCGTCCCGGCTGCGGTCCTGCGGCTGGAGGTCGAGGTGGACCCGGTTCTTCACCGACTTGCCCTCCGGAACCCGGATGAAGAGCAGCGAGGCACCGGCGGACTCCACCACGGCCAGCCCGTCACCGGGGTCGTCCTCCTCGCCGACGGTGCCGTCCAGGGCCTCGGCCCAGAAGGCGGCCAGGGACTGCGGGTCGACGCAGTCGATCGTCACATGTCGTACCAGGGAAGCCATGCGCCTACTCTGAACCACGCCGTTCGGAGACGTCCAGTCGCTTCCGGGAATGCCGGTGGCCGTCCAGCGGGTACGGCGGGAAGGCCGGAACGATCTCCGTGAAGGCGTAGCCGCTCTTCTCCGCGACCCGGCAGGAGGCATGGTTGTCGCCCTCGTGCAGCAGGTCCATCCGGTGCAGGCCGTCGGCGGCGAAGGTGGCGAAGGCCCAGACCGTGAGGGCCTCCACCGCCCGCGGGGCGACACCCCGGCCGCGGGCCGGGCCCGCCGTCCAGTAGCCCACCTCGGCCGTCCCGCCGCCCGGGGCGCCGCGCTTGAGCACCACGTTGCCGACCAGCTCGCCGGCGTCCAGGACCGCGAAGGAGTACCGGATGCCGGCCGCCCGGCCCTCGCGCTGGAGGCGCAGCCAGTGCGCGGCCTGCTCGGCGTCGTCCACCGGGGTGCGGGTGAAGCGGCGCAGGGTCTCGTCCCGGTAGGCCTCGATCAGGGCGGGCGCGTCGGCGTCCTCGAAGGGGCGCAGCAGCAGGCCGTCGGCCGTCAGGGGCGCGGTGGCGGTCACGTGGGGCCGGGGCCCTTCCCGGCCCGCTCCGGGTGGGTGGGGCCGGCGTCGGCGGAGGCCGGGGCCGGCGGCCTCGTCGGGCGTGCCGGACCGCTGGTCGTCCATGGTGTGCTCCCCGTTCCCCGTGGGTGGTCCCTGCGTGGGGCCTTCCCGGGCCCCCGGACCTTCCTAGCAGCCGGAGGGCCCGGGCGCGGGCGCGGGGGCGCTCGTCCGTGCGGACGCGGACACCGGCCCGGACCAGGATGCGGCATCCGCGCCCCCACGGGTGACACCCCCGATCGGGGGTGTGCAGGGAGCGGGCGGGAGAGGACAGTGAGCCCCATGCAGATTCCACTCTCCGTGATGGACTTCCTCGACCGCGCCGAGCTGGTCTACGGCGACCGGGTCGGCATCGTCGACGAGCCGGTGCAGCCGGCCGATTCCTGGGGCGAGCTGAGCTACCGCCGGGTCGCCGAGCTGGCCCGGGCCCAGGCCGCCGGGCTGGACCGGCTCGGCGTCGGGCCCGGCGAGCGGGTCGCGGTCGTCTCGCACAACTCGGCCCGGCTGCTGGCCTCGTTCTTCGGGGTGAGCGGGTACGGCCGGGTACTGGTGCCGGTCAACTTCCGGTTGAAGGCCGAGGAGGTGTCGTACATCGTCCGGCAGAGCGGCGCCTCCGTGCTGCTGGTCGACCCCGAGGTCGCCGACACCCTCAGCGGTGTGGTGGCCGAGCACACGTTCGTGATCGGCGCGGACAGCGACGCCGTGCTGTACGACTTCGACGGCACCCCGCGGCACTACGCGGTGGACGAGAACGACACCGCCACCATCAACTACACCAGCGGAACCACCGCCCGCCCCAAGGGCGTTCGGATCACCCACCGCAACGCGTGGCTGAACGCGACGCTGATGGGCCTGCACTACGGCGCGAACGACCGGGACGTGTACCTGCACACCCTGCCGATGTTCCACGCCAACGGCTGGGGCCTGCCGTTCGCGATCACCGGGCTCGGCGGACGGCACATCGTGCTGCGCAAGGTCGACGGCGCCGAGATCCTGCGCCGGGTCGAGCGGCACGGGGTGACCTTCCTGTCCGGCGCGCCCGCCGTGGTGCAGATGGTGCTGGACGCGGCCGCCGACTGGGACGGCCCCGTGCCCGGCCGGGACCGGGTGCGGATGATCGTGGCCGGCGCCCCGCCGCCCACCTCGGTGATCCAGCAGGTCGAGGAGCAGCTGGGCTGGGAGTTCATGCAGCTCTACGGCCTGACCGAGACCTCCCCGCTGGTCACGGTCAACCGCTCGCGCGCCGAGTGGGACGCCCTGCCGGCCGCCGAACGCGCCGAGAAGCTGGTGCAGGCCGGCGCCCCGGCGCTGGGCACCCGGCTGCGGATCGACGCGTCCGGCGAGGTGCTGGTGCGCTCCAACACCGTGCTGGACGGCTACTGGCGGCAGCCGGAGGCCACCGCCGAGGCACTGCGCGACGAGTGGTTCCACACCGGCGACGGCGGCACCCTCACCGACGGCCGGCTCACCATCTCGGACCGGAAGAAGGACGTCATCATCAGCGGCGGGGAGAACGTCTCCTCGATCGAGGTGGAGGACTGCCTGTACGGCCACCCGGCGGTCGCCGAAGTGGCCGTGATCGGGGTGCCGCACGAGAGGTGGGGCGAGACGATCAAGGCGCTGGTGGTGCTCCGGGAGGACCAGGAGGCCGTCACCGAGGCCGAGTTGATCGCGCACTGCAAGCAGCGGCTGGCCGGCTACAAGTCCCCCACCACGGTGGAGTTCCGGGAGGCCCTGCCGCGCACCGCCACCGGCAAGCTGCAGAAGTTCCGGCTGCGCGAGCCGTACTGGGCCGGGCGGGACCGCCAGGTCAACTGACGAGCCCCGACTCCTTGGCCGCGACGGCCAGTTCGGTGCGGTTGCGGACCCCGAGCTTGTGCATCGCGGACTTGAGGTAACCGGTCACGGTGTTGCAGGTGAGGCCCAGGTGGGCGGCGATCTCCGGGTTGGTGCGGCCGGTCGCCGCCCAGCGCAGCACCTCGTGCTCCCGCGGGGTCAACGGCCGTACGGGGGCGGCCGGTCGGGGCTTCTCGCCGCTCCAGGCCGCGGCTCCGGCGAGTGCCCGGGTGGCCGCCGCGGCCAGCTTGCCGACGGCGGAGATCCGGACGTCGCCGAACGGCACGACGGCGCGCAGCGAGGCGTACACCACTCCGTGCACGGTGCCGCCGTGCAGCAGCGGGACGGTGAGCATCGCGTACAGGTCCTCGGCGGCGACGGCCGCGTCGTAGTCGTGCGAAATGGTCGTGGCGGCACGGTAGTCGGGCACCCAGGTGGGCGCGCGCTCGGCGAGCGCCCGGCCGCCGAGGCCGAGCCCGGCCGGGACGGGCACCTCGTGCAGCAGGTCGGCCCGGGTGCCGGCCCAGTGGCGCAGCACCATGCCCTCGCGGCCGGAGCCCCTCCCGGGCAGCGGCTCGGGCACGCCGACCAGGCCGACGTCGGCACCGCACTCGCCCACCACCCGGCGGGCGAGGTCGCCGAGCACCGCGTCCCGGACCAGCTCGGCGGCGCGCGCGGCGAGTTCGGGGTCGTCGGTCCGCGCGGCGGTGGGGGTGCCCGGTCGCGCGGCGTCGCCGCCGGGTTGCGCGGCGGTGGGGGTGTCCGCAGCCCTGGTCATCGCGGAATTGTCACACGCGATGGGGCCGGTGGCGAGACTCCTGACATGCGTGTTTCTCGGAGTCGCGGGCACCGGCGCCGGGCCGGGCGTAGGGTGCCGCCGCGGGCTACCGACGGGTAGCAACAGCCTTGATCTTGAGGGGAAGCCGATGACCGACCCGAACGCCGCGGGCGACGTCCTCCAGGGCCTGCTGGCCGACCTGCGGGACGAGAGCGCCGACCTGGACGCGCTGGTGGCCGAGCTGCCGGCCGACGGCTGGGCCCGCCCCACCCCCGCCGAGGGCTGGACGGTCGCCCACCAGATCGCCCACCTGGCGTGGACCGACGACTGGACGGCCCTGGCCGCACACGACCCGGAGGGCTTCCGCGCCTCGCTCGGCGGGCACTTCACCGAGCTGCTCGCGGCCGGCGCCGACCCGGTCGAGGAGGGCGCCCGCACGGGTGCGGCCGCCGAGCCCGCGGCTCTGCTGGCCCGCTGGCGGGCCGGGCGGGCGGAGGTGCGGGCAGCGCTCGGCACCGCCCCCGCCGACCTCCGGCTGCCCTGGTTCGGCCCGCCGATGAAGCCCGCCTCGATGGCCACCGCCCGGCTGATGGAGACCTGGGCACACGGCCAGGACGTCGCGGACGCGCTCGGCGCCACCCGCGAGCCCACCGACCGGCTGCGGCACATCGCCCACCTGGGGCTGCGCACCCTGGGCTTCGCCTTCACCCTGCACGGACTGCCCGCGCCCGAGCACCCGGTCCGGCTCGAACTGACCGCGCCCGACGGCACCCCCTGGCCCATCGGACCGGCCGGGGCACAGGACGTCGTGGCCGGCCCGGCCCTGGACTTCTGCCTGCTGGTGACCCAGCGCCGCCACCGCGACGACCTCGCCCTCACCGCCACCGGGCCGGTCGCCACCGCCTGGCTGCCGATCGCCCAGGCCTTCGCCGGAGCCCCGGGCAAGGGCCGGCGGCCCGGAGCGTAGGCACGCCCCGCCGGGCACCGGCCCACCCGCCCGGGCCGGTTCGCAGGGGTCGCCCCCGGAGATCGCCCCTCACAACGGGCAGCCCCCAGAGGGCGGCCGTCAGAGGCCGATCCGGAGCGGGGTGAGCCGGGTGGCGATCAGGTTGGTGGCGCCCCGGTCGCGCTCGATGCGGCCGTGGACCAGCAGTCCGGCACGGTCCAGGGCGGTGCGGCGCTGGGACTCCCAGACCGGGCGGTTGCAGATCACGTTGATCAGCCCGGTCTCGTCCTCCAGGCTGAGGAAGAGCACCCCGCCGGCCGTCGGCGGCCGCTGCCGGTGGGTCACCAGGCCGCCGACCACCACCTCCGTTCCCGGTGGCACGTCCGGGAGTCGGGCGGCACTGAGGGCGCCGCCGCGCTCCAGCCGGTCGCGCAGGTGCTGGAGCGGGTGGCTGGTGGCGGAGGTGCCGGTGGCCCACAGGTCGGCGATGGTCTCCTCGACGGGGCTCATGCCGGGCAGCTCCGGCGCCTCGGTACCGGGGGTGGTGCCGGGGATCAGCTCGGCCGAAATCCCGGCGAACGCCCCCGCCGCCCACAGTGCCTGACGCCGCGTCAGTCCGAAGCGGTCGAAGGCCCCGGCCGTCGCCAGCGCCTCCAGGGCGGGCCCGGGCAGGCCGGTGCGGCGGGCGAAGTCCTCCAGGCCGGCGTACGGCTGCCCGGCCACGATCGCCTCGGCCTGCGGGGTGCCGATGCCGCGCACCGTCTCCAGGCCGAGCCGGATCGCCGGCTGCGGGCGCCCCGCGGTCAGCGGCGGCTTCGGGGTCGGCCCCCGGTACGGCTCCAGGGTGGGCCGCGCCCCGCTGGCGTTGACGTCCACCCCGCGCACCCGCACGCCGTGCCGCCGGACGTCCGCGACCAGGCTGAGCGGCGAGTAGAAGCCCATCGGCTGGTTGGCCAGCAGGGCGCAGGTGAAGGCCGCCGGGAAGTGGTGCTTGAGCCAGGCGCTGGCGTACACCAGGTAGGCGAAGCTGATCGCGTGGCTCTCCGGGAAGCCGTAGCTGGAGAAGGCCTCGATCTTGCCGTAGACGTCCTCGGCCACCTCGGGCGGGATGCCGCGCTCAGCCATCCCGGTGAGCAGCCGCTCGCGCAGCCGGGCGACCCGCTCGTGCGAGCGCTTGGCACCCATCGCCTGGCGCAGCCGGTCGGCCTCCGCGGGGGTGAACCCGGCGCAGTCGATGGCGAGTTGCATCATCTGCTCCTGGAACAGCGGCACCCCGAGGGTCTTGCCGAGGGCGTTCTCCATCAGCGGGTGGGGACAGTCCGGCGGCTCCGCCCCGGCCCGGCGGCGCAGGTACGGGTGGACGGAGCCGCCCTGGATCGGGCCGGGGCGGATCAGCGCGACCTCGACCACCAGGTCGTAGAAGTGGTCCGGCTTGAGCCGGGGCAGGGTCGCCATCTGTGCCCGGGACTCGACCTGGAACACCCCGACGGTGTCGGCCCGGCGCAGCATCGCGTACACGCCCGCGTCGCCGTCCGGGATGGTCGCCAGGTCGTAGCGCAGACCGTGGTGCTCGGCGACCAGGTCGCAGGCGTCGTGCAGGGCGGCGAGCATGCCGAGGCCGAGCAGGTCGATCTTCACCAGCCCGGCGCCCGCGGTGGACTCCTTGTCCCACTGGAGCACGGAACGCCCCGGCATCCGGGCCCACTCGGTGGGGCAGATCTCGCCGATCGGCTCCCGGGTGAGCACCATGCCGCCCGAGTGGATGCCCAGGTGGCGGGGCAGGCCGTGGAGCTGGGTGGCGAGCGAGAGCACGTCGGCCGGGATGACGGCGTCCGCGCCGGGGGCAGAGCGGAAGTCGGTCTGCCGGCTGAACGCGTCCACCTGCCCCTGCGGGTAGCCGAGCACCCGGGCGGCGTCGCGGATCGCCAGCCGGGGCCGGTAGGTGATCACGTTGGCGACCTGGGCGGCGTGCTCGCGCCCGTAGCGGCCGTAGACGTACTGGATGACCTCCTCGCGGCGGCGGTTCTCGATGTCCAGGTCGATGTCGGGCGGACCGTCCCGGGCGGTGGAGAGGAAGCGTTCGAACAGCAGCTTGTAGTGGATCGGGTCGACGGCGGTGATCCCCAGGGCGTAGCAGACCGCCGAGTTGGCGGCCGAGCCGCGGCCCTGGCACCAGATGTCCCGGCGGCGGCAGAAGTCCACGATGTCGTGCACGATCAGGAAGTAGCCGGCCAGGTCGAGGTCCTCGATCACGTCCAGTTCCTTGGCGAGCTGGCGGCGGGCGGCGGCGTTGCGGGGGCCGAAGCGGGCCGGGCCGCCGGCCGCGACCAGGGCGCGCAGATGGCTGATCTCGGTCTCGCCCGCGGGGACGGGGAAACCGGGCAGCTCCGGGTCCAGCCGGGCGAAGTCGAAGGCGCAGGCCCGGCCGAGTTCGACGGTGGCCCGCTGCACCCCGGGGAAGCGGGCCAGCCGCCCGGCCATCTCGCGGCCCGAGCGCAGGTGCGCGGCGCCGGCCGCACCGGTCCAGCCGACCGCCTCCTGGAGGGTGCGGCGCTCGTGCAGCGCGGCGAGGCTCTGGGCGAGGCGGCCCTGGGCGGGGCCGGCGTGGTGGGCGTTGGTGGAGGCGACGACGGGGAGCCGCGCCTTCGCCGCGAGGGCGGCGAGGGCGTCGTTGCGCCGGTCGTCGCCGGGCAGCCACTGGTCGATCAGCTCGACGTGGACGTTCTCCCGGCCGAACGCCTCGGTGAGGGTGCGGAGCCGGTGCTCGGCCTCGTCCTGGGCTGTGCCGTGGTTCGCGCTCCGGTCCGCGGCTCGGCCGGCGCCCTGGCTCGCGCTCCGGTCCGCGGCTCGGCCCGCGGCTCGGCCCGCGCTCCCGGCGGCGAGGGCGGCGGGGACCCGGCCGAGGCGGCAGCCGGTGAGCACCGCCCAGTGGCCGTCGTGCGCCCCCGCGAGCGCCGCGAGGTCGTACACCGGGTTGCCCTTGGCGCCGCCGGCCAGCTGGGCGGCGGCGATCGCGGCGGAGAGGCGGCGGTAGCCGGCCGGGTCGCGGGCGAGGACCAGCAGGTGCTCGGTCGCGGCGTCGTGGCGGATCGTCAGCTCGGCGCCGAACACGGTGGCCAGGCCCGTGCCCCGGGCCGCCTCGGCGAGCCGGACGGCGCCGTACAGGCCGTCGTGGTCGGTGATCGCGAGGGTCTCCACGCCCAGCCGGACCGCCTCGGCGACCAGGTCCTCCGGGTCACTGGCGCCGTCCAGGAAGCTGAAGGCGGAGTGGACGTGCAGCTCGGCCCAGGGCTCGGCGGGCTTGCAGGAGCCCGGGGCCGGGGGCTCGGCCCCGGAACCCGGGGGCTCCTCGGGAACGGGACGGCGCAGCGGGACGACCGTGCGGTCCGGTGCCGCGCCGGTCAGCCGGCGGTGCAGTTCGGTCCAGGGGACGGTGGGGTGGCTGGTGAAGCCCATCGGGGGTTGCCTTCGTCGTTCTCGTGCTCGTCCTGCCCCCCTCCTTGCCCCCTCCTTGCCCCCTCCTGTGCGGGCCCGGGACCGTCAGTCGTAGCCGGCCTCCAGGTACCAGGCACCCCCCTCCACGGTGAGCAGCAGCGCCCGGCCGCCGCCCACCACGACCTGGAACCGCGCGCGGCGCCGGGCCAGCGACTGGTCCCACCAGTACTCGACCGCCGGCCAGGGGCCGGTCCAACCGTCCACCGGCTCCTCCCGGCCCCGGACCACGACCAGGGCCGGCCGGGCCGACACCCCGGCCCGGCCGTCCACCGTGACCGGCTGCCCGGCCCCGTCCAGCACCCGCACCGGCGCCGGCTCCCGGAGCACCACGGCGGGCCACACCTCCGGCAGCCGCCCCGGCCAGGGCGCGTCGGCCGGCACCGCCGCCGCGTACGGCTCACCCCACGGCACCCTGACCGCCTGCTCGCCCGGGCCGCGCCCGCCGGCCGGCTCGATCCGGCGCAGCCCGGCGTGCCCGAGCACCGCCTGCACCCGGGCGACGGCACGCTCCACCCGGTCGTCCGCGACGGCCTGGCCCCACAGTGCGAGCTGACGGCCCTGGTCCGGGGAGAGGCCGTCGGGGGCCAGCCGGAGCAGGATGAAGCCGGTGTCCGCGCCGTCTCCCCCGGCGTCGGTGAAGGTACCCGCGCCCTGCCAGGCCTGGAGCTGCCAGCGGACCCGCTCGGCCAGCGCCGTCGCGGACAGCCGGCCCTCGTGCCGCCACAGCCGGGAGGCCGTCCGGCCGTCCGCGCAGGCCACCTCGACGGCCACCCGGCGGCAGGTCAGCCCGGCCCCGGCCAACCGCCGGTGCAGCTGCTCGGCCAGCGTGCGGGCGACGAACACCAGCGGTTCGGCCAGCGGCTCCGGCGGATCGAAGCGCTGCTCGACGGCGAGGTCCGGCTCCTCGTCGCGCGGCACCAGCGGGCGCGGCTGCAAGCCGCGGGCCAGCCGGTGCGCGACCGTCCCGGACGGGCCGAAGCGGTCCGCGACCGACTCGGCAGGCAGCGCGGCGAAGGACCCGACGGTGGGCAGGCCGAGCCGCCCGAGCAGTTCGGCCAGGGCCTCGTCACCCAGCGCGCTCACCGGGTACGGGGCGAGGAACTCCGGCGTCCGGCCGGCCGGGACCAGCACCCCGGCCCGGGCGGCGAGCACGGCGGCGAACAGGCCGTCGGCGACACCGACCCGGGCCCGGGGAGTGGCGGCCGGCGGGGGCGTGGGGTCCGGCCGAGAGGCGGGCTCCGGCTGTGGGGAGGATTCCGGGCGGGCACCGGGTTCCGGGCGGGCACCGGGTTCCGGGCGGGCACCGGGTTCCGGACGGGCACCGGGTTCCGGACGGGCACCGGATTCCGGGCGGGGTTCGACGGCCATCGCGCCCGGGACGGCGTCCGGGACGAGCGGCTGCCCGAGGGCGTCCGCCACCGCCCTGCCGACCTTGCCGACCAGCGCCTCCTCGCCGCCGAAGTAGCGGCCCGGGCCCTTCACCGGAATCGCGCACAGGCCCGGGCGGATCACCTCCACCCGGGGCGTGAACGCCTCCACCGCCGCGACCACCGGCTCGAAGCGGCGGGCCTCCGCCTCCGGGTCGCGGTCGCGCAGCTCCAGCTCCGGGCAGAGCCGCTGGGCCAGCTTGAGCCGCTGCCCCTGCCGCACCCCGGCCGCCCGGGCGCCCGCCGAGCAGGCGAGGATCCGCCCGCCCTCGGTCACCGCGACCGGGTCGTCGCCGGTGACGGCCGCCACCGGCCAGTCCGGGCACCAGACCACCAGCACCCGGGGTGTCCTGTCGTCCGCCATCTCAGACCACCGCCGCCACGCGGGGTGCCACGGGCTCCGCCACCGGCATGCCCGGCATCATCGGTATGGCCGGTACTGCCGGTACTGCTGATATGGCCGGTACCGCTGGTACCACCGGCACTGCCGGCACCGCCGTCGGTTCCGCCACCGGCTGCGACTGTTCCCGGAGCGGGCGCACCGCGCCGTACTCGTCCGGCAGCCAGAGCCGGGCCGTCCGGCCGCGGACCGCCGAACCGCGCCCCTCGGCCACCACCTCCACCTGTCGCCCGACGAGCTGCCCGTGGCCGTCGCCCAGCCCGAACCAGCGCCCGGAGCGAACCCCCAGCCGCAGTACCGCGCCCGGCCACGGTCCGGCGACCAGCAGCACGCAGCCGCTGCGCCGCAGCACCGCCGCCAGCCGGGCGGCCAGCTTCGGCGGCACCGGCCCGTCCGGGCGCAGCATGATCAGCTCGACCGCGCCGGCCAGCACCGAGACCACCTCGGCCCAGTGCGGCCCCGGGTCGTCCGCGACCAGCAGCCGTCGCAGGTCCAGGCCGTACCCCTCGGCGGCGGCCAGCCCCAGGTCCGGCAGTCCGACCGCCGCGGCCCAGCCGCCCTCGGTCTCCCTCACCCCGGCGGCGAGCGCCAGCAGCAGCCCGGTGTCCCCGCCCGCCACCGACACCGCCGTCCCCCTGCGCAGCCCGGCCTCGGGCAGCACCTCCCGCAGCGCGGACGGCACCGGCAGCAGCCCCCGGGGCTCCGCCGCCCGCGGCCCCTCGGGTTCCCCCCTCTCCCCCGCCACGGCAGCCGGGGACGCCACCGGGCGGAGCACGGGGTGTGCGGGCTGCTCGGCGGTGGATTCGAAAACAGATTCGAAAACGGGCACACCCCCAGGATCGAACATTCGTTCGCAAAGATTCAAGTCCGACTCGTCCGCCCCACCTGTCACTCTCCGTGAGCCGAAGCACCCGTTCGACCGGCGCCACGAGGCTCACCCCCGCCCTGAGGGCGTGAGGGCGTGAGGGCGTGAGGGCGTGAGGACCGTGGGCCCCGACGGTGAGGACGGCGAGTCCGACGGCGGAAGCGATCCGAACGGGTCCGCCCGGACGGTGAACCGGCCCCCGGCCCCGGGCCCACGGCTCCCGGCCCACGGCCCACGGCTCCCGGCTCCCGGCTCCCGGCGCTGACGGCGGCCGTCAGCGGCGGGTCTCGATCCGCAGGCCGCCCGTGGTCACCTGGCGAATCGGCTCGCTCGCCAGCAGGTCGTGCGGCTGGCCGAGGGCGATCGCGCCCGCCGCGTCGAGCCGGGCCAGTTGGGCGTCCGTCAGCTCGACCGCCAGGGCGCCCAGGTTGTCCTCCAACTGGGCCGGGGTACGGGCGCCGAGCAGCGTGCTCGTCACGCCCGGCTTCCGCAGCGTCCAGGCCAGCGCCACCTGGGCCGGGGTGTGCCCCAGCTCGACGGCCAGCTCCCGGACCACCCCGGCCACGCCGAGGCTGCGTTCGGTGAGGGTGCCCAGGGCGAGGTTGTGGCTCCGACGGGTGCTCCCGTCGGGGCCGGCGCCCGTCGCGCCCACGTCCTCCCGGCCGTACTTGCCGCTGAGCACCCCGCCGCCGAGCGGCGAGTACGGGACCACGCCCAGGCCCAGCTCCCGGGCCATCGGGATCAGGTCGCGCTCCGCGGTGCGTTCGATCAGGCTGTACTCGACCTGCAGCGCGACCAGCGGCGACCAGCCGCGCAGGTCGGCGATCGCCTGCATCCGGGACACCTGCCAGGCCGGGGTGTTGGAGATCGCCACGTACAGCACCTTGCCCTGCCGGACCAGGTCGTCCAGCCCGCGCAGCACCTCCTCCACCGGCGTCCGGAAGTCCCAGACGTGCAGGTACAGCAGGTCGAGGTAGTCGGTGCCCAACCGCCGAAGGCTGCTCTCCACCGAGCCGAACAGCGCCTTGCGGTGCCCGCCCCCGGAGTTCGGGTCGCCGGGGCGGCGCAGCGTCGAGTACTTGGTCGCCAGCACCAGGCGTTCGCGCTCCTCGTGGGCGAACTCGCCGAGCAGGCGCTCGGAGCTGCCCTCGGTGTAGGTGTCGGCGGTGTCGAGGAGGTTGCCGCCGAGCCCGACGTAGCGGTCGAACAGCTTGCGGGCCTCGGCCCGTTCGGCGCCCCACCCCCATTCGGTGCCGAAGGTCGCGGTGCCCAGGGCCAGCGGTGACACCCGCAGTCCCGAGCGGCCCAGCAGCCGGTAGTCGTCCAGGGCCAGTGCCATCAGGTTCTCCTGTGCTCGCGTGTGCTCGTGTTCCGTTGCCGGGACCGAGTCTGCGGCGGCCTCCGGCCCGGGATAAGGGAGGGAACTTCCTGGGAAGAGCGGTCCCACCCCGGCGGTTGGACCGGTCATGACGAGCCGAACCATGGACCCCGCCCAGGAGTTGGCCGCGTTCCTGCGGAACAGGCGCGAAGGCCTCGACCCGGACCGGCTGGGTCTGCCGTCGCATCGGCGGGCCCGGCGGACACCGGGGCTGCGCCGCGAGGAGGTCGCCGAGCTGGCCGGGGTGAGCACCGACTACGTGGTCCGGCTGGAACAGGGCCGGGGGCTGCGGCCCTCCGCGGAGGTCCTGGCGGCGCTGGCCCGGGCACTGCGCCTGGACGCGAGCGAACGGGACTACCTGTTCGACCTGGCCGGACGCCGCCGCCCCGACACCACCGGTGGGCCCGCCGCCGGTGCGGCGCCGTCGCTGGCCCGCCTGGTCGGCGACCTCTCGCCGCTGCCGGCCATGCTGCTGAACCACCGTTACGACGTCCTCGCCTGGACCCCCGAAATGGCCCGGCTGCTGCCGGGCTTCGAGGCCGTACCGCCGTCACGGCGCAACGCGATGCGGCTGTGCCTGCTGCACCCGGCGATGCGCGACTTCTACGCCGACCGGGAGCAGGCGCTGCGGGACGGGATCGCCCACCTGCGCGCGGCCTGGGCCGCTCACCCGGAAGACCGGGAACTGTCCGATCTCATCGCCGAGTTCGTCACGCAGGACGAGGACTTCGCCCGCTTGTGGTCGGAGCGGGAGGTCAGCGTCAACGGACGCGGCCGGAAGGTGCTGCGGCATCCGGTCGCGGGTGCGATCACCGTCGAATTCGAAGTCCTGCTACCGCTCCAGGATCCGGGACTGCGCCTTCTCGTCTACCGCGCCGCGGACGAGGAGAGCCGCACGGCCCTGGACCGGCTGTACGCGCGATGACCGGGGCCCGTCCTCCGCCTCGCCCTGGCCGACCGCATCAAGCCCAGCCGCCCCCATCGCCTCGGGGCTGTGCGGCCGGACGTCTTCCGTAGTAGGCGCTCACGGTCCTGGACAGCTTTCGCTGGATCGATCGGAGGATCGGGAGGGTGGCCTCGTCGCTGAGCCCCGTGGTCGTTCGCCACTCGACGCCCGAGCCGGCGAGGTCGCTGACGAAGACGATCTCCGCGGCCAGGAGGGTCCGCGCCCACTCGACGGGCTTGACGGGCTCGTCGTTTCCCAGAGCGCGACGCAGGGTGCGGCACTGATCGAGCAGATCACCGGCGTCCGCGAACCCCATGCCGAAGGCGAGTTGGTCGCTGCACCGCGCCGGCCCGCCCCATTCGAGGAGAGCCCGTTGCAGCAGCCTCACCTCGCCTTCGGCCAGAACCTCGCTCGGCCTCACCGCCCGCTCGGACATCCGCACCGCCTTTCCGCCCTCGCCCTCGCCCTCGCCCTCGCCCTCGCCGCAGAACGATCAAACTACCTCTTCCGGAGCCACCCCCAGCAGATGCCGGGACAGGACACATCGCGATCGAACTCATCGCAGCCCGCCCCCAGGGCGGTACCGGGTCCGGCGGGCCGACTTCCGCAGGGCGACCACGCACGCCACCGTCGCCAGGGACAGCACCAGCGGAGCCGCCAGGGCCTCGGCCCAGGCGGCGAAGCCCGTCCGGGGAACGACGTACGAGCCCCAGGGCGCCCGCACCGCATCCACCCCCTCCCCGGGACGGCCGTCGTGGCGCAGCGAGACCGGGGCGCCGTCGGGAAGGACGCCGTCACACTGCACGTAGTCATTGCGCCCGGCGTGCCTGGTTTCGCACGTCGACACCACCACCCGCTCCACCGGTCCCCATGGCGCCACCCGGGCCAGGCCGAGGAGCACGGCGACGCCGACCGCCCCCACGCACAACGCCGTCAGGACCGCCCACAGAACGACCGTCGACCGGCCACTCCCACCGAATGCCGTCATGCCGCGAAGCATGCCGCCCCCACACCGAACTCCGGTAGCGAAAATCGGATATGCGACACCGCCTCATCGGATCCACTTCCCCCTCCTTCGGAAGCCGGCCCCCTGGAACCGGGTCCTTCGGGGCGGTCCGCGCCTCTTGTGGATGTGCCGACGAGCGTCGGGCACGGGATCCGGAGACAGTGATGATCATGGGATTCGGCATCGCCGTCGCCCTGGGGCTGATCCGCACCTGCGCGTTCGCCCTGAAGCGCGAGCGAGCCGGACGGGGGACGGGGTTCGCCCGGCCGGGCTACCGACAAGCGTTTTTTCCTTGACAAATTTTTTTGTCGGTTGAATGCTGGAACGGTGCTGGAAGTCGCCGTGATCGAAGAACCCGCCGCGGCCGAGGCCTCGCTGGACCCGATGCGGTCCCGCCTCCTCGCCGCCCTGACCGAGCCCGCCTCGGCCGCCATGCTGGCCGCCCGGCTGGGGCTGCCCCGGCAGAAGGTCAACTACCACCTGAAGGAGCTGGAGCGGCACGGCCTCGTCGAACTCGCCGAGGAACGCCGCAAGGGCAACGTCACCGAACGGCTCTACCGCGCCACCGCGGCCTCCTTCGTGATCTCCCCCAGCGTCCTGGCCGCCGTGAGCCCGGACCCCGCCCGCTCCCCGGACCAGCTCTCCGCCCGCTGGCTGCTGGCACTCGGCTCCCGGCTGGTGCAGGAGGTCGGGGCCCTGCTGACCGGCGCCTCCCGGGCCCGCCGGCGGGTCGCCAGTTTCGGCATCGACGCGCAGGTGCGGTTCGCCTCCGCGACCGACCGGGCCGCCTTCGCCGAGGAGCTGGCCCAGTCCGTGGCCACCCTCGTCAGCCGGTACCACGACGAGTCCGCCCCCGGGGGCCGCAGCCACCGGGTGATCGTCGGACTCCACCAGATCCCCGCCACCGAGAACGGAGCCGGGGCGCGGACCGGAGCCGGCGCGGAGCCGGGCCCCGACGGCACCCCGGCGGAAGAGCCGACCAGGACCGCACCGAACCAGGAGGACCCACGATGACCCACCCCTTCGAGATCGAGCTGGAGACCTCCCTGCCGGCCGACCCGGAGCAGGTCTGGGAGGCGATCGCCACCGGACCGGGGATCGACTCCTGGTTCATGGGCCGCAACGAGCTGGACCCGCGCGAGGGCGGCACCGCCGCCATGGAGACCGGGGGCCACCGCACGGAGGCCGTCGTCACCGCCTACGAGCCCGGCAAGCGCCTGGCCACCCGTACGGCCACCGGCGAGGACGGCCGCTTCATGGCCTTCGAGTACCTGATCGAGGGCCGCGACGGCGGCGCCACCGTGCTCCGCGTCGTCCACAGCGGCCTGCTCGGCGACGACTGGCAGGACGAGTACGACGCGCTGCGCCGCGGCTGGCCCTTCCACCTCCACACGCTCCGCGAGTACCTCGCCCACTTCCCCGGACGCACCGCCGTCCCCGTGTTCGCCGCCGCGCCGTCGGCCGGCCGCCCGGAACCGGAGGTCCGGGCCCTGCTCGCCCGCGCCCTGTCGCTGCCGCTCCCGGTCGCCGCCGGAACCCTGTTCCACGGCGAGCCGGCGGGACTGCCGCCGCTGGACGGCGAGGTGGTCCGGGCGGACGACGAACGCTTCGAGGTCCGCACCGCCGACGGGCTGTACACCTTCCACCACGGCTCCGGCCTGGTGCTGATGTTCCACCACCTCTTCGGCCCGGCTCCGGAGGGGGCCGAGGCCGATTGGCAGCGGTGGCTGGCCGGGGTGCTCGCCTGAGCCGCGCCTTGGCGGCCTTCGCGGCCCCTGAGCACTTCCGCCCTTGCCGCACCCGTTACCGCACCCCTTCCGGGCCTTCCGGGCCTTCCGCACCGACCGAATCAGCCGGATCAGCCGGACCCGACGGAACCGGATCCGCACGAGAAACCGAGGAACCCCCATGCGCACCCTGATCAGCACCGCCTTCGTCTCCCTCGACGGCGTCGTCGAAGGCCCCGGCGGCGAACCCGGCTACCGCAACGCCGGCTGGACCTTCAAGGACATCGAGTTCCTCCCCGAGGCCTTCGAGATCAAGGGCCGGGAGCAGGAGGAGGCCACCGCCATGCTGCTCGGGCGGGTCAGCTACCAGGCGTTCAGCCCGGTGTGGCCGGACATGCCGGAGTTCGCCCGCTACAAGGCGCTGCCGAAGTACGTCGTCTCCACCACCCTCACCGAGGACGACCTGGTGTCGAACTGGGGCGAGACCACCATCCTGCGTTCGCTCGACGAGGTCGCCGCGCTGAAGGAGACCGAGGGCGGCCCGATCATCGTCCACGGCAGCGCCGCCCTGAACCACGCCCTCTCGGACGCCGGCCTGATCGACCGCTACCACCTGCTCGTCTTCCCGCTGCTGCTCGGCGCCGGCAAGCGCCTGTTCAGCACGACGGACAAGGACACCCAGAAGCTGAAGCTGGTCGAGCACGAGGTGTACGGGAACGGCCTCCAGAAGCAGGTCTTCGACGTGGTCCGCTGACCGGCTTCCGCCGCCCGGACCGGGTCGGGTCAGGACGGGGTCGGGGCGGGGTCGGGGCGGTCTGGGTCAGGGCGGGCCGGGGCAGGACGGGCCGGGGCAGGACGGGCCGGGGCAGGACGGGCCGGGGCAGGGCCGGCCGGGGCAGGGCCGGCCGGGCGGTCAACGCGCCGCCGCGGTGCGCCAGACGAACACCTCGCTGCTCGGCTGCCGCTCCGAGAAGAGCCCCGACGGCGAGGTCCGGGCGAGGAGGCGGCGGAGGTCCGACTCGAAGGCCGGGCGGTGCTCGGCGAACAGGTGCGGGGCGGAGGAGGAGAGCGCGAAGACGCCCGCGACCGTGTCGTCGGCCGTGCGTTCCAGCGGCTGCCCGCCCGGGACGACGATCCGCCGCGGGCCCGCGAATCCCGCCCGGGCGAGGACGGCGGCCTCGCCGTCCGGCGTGCCGTGCGGCAGCAGCCCCTGCCCGGCGCGGCGGACCGGGCCGAGGTAGTGCCGGACCAGCTCGCCGATCGCGACGTACGGGACCGGTGGGTGCGGCAGTCCCTCGGTGGGGCGCGGTTCGCCCTTCAGGTCCGAGATGTGGGCCAGCGCGCCGCCGGGCCGCAGCAGGCGCCGTACCGTCGCCGCCACCGGGTCGCGGTCCATCCAGTGGAAGGACTGGCCGAAGACGGCCAGGGTGAAGGTGCCGAGGCCCGGCGGCAGTTCCTCGGCCCGGGCCCGGACCCAGGTGACCTTGGGCTCCGTGGCGCCGGCGCGGCGTGCCTCGCCGATCATCCCGGCGTCCGGGTCCACTCCGACGACCTCGCGGAACAGGTGTGCCAGGCCCAGTGTCAGCGTGCCCGGGCCGCACCCCAGGTCGAGCAGCCGTCCCCGTCCGTCGAGTCCCAGTTCCCCGGCCAGTGCCTCCGCCAGTCCGGGGGCGTAGGGGAGCCTGCCGCGGGTGTAGTGGGCCGCCGTTCCGGCGAACAGCGTCTCGTCCCAGGACCAGGTGTCGTCGGCCATGGCCGCTCCTCCGGGGCTTCGGCGTCGGGTGAACAGGCTTGATCATGGCACGATCTGACGTGGGGTCAGGATCGGGTGGGATCGGAATTCGATGGACAGAAATCCCGTGATCAACAGACTGATCACATGACTTCTGCAGATGACAAGAACGATCTCCGGATCTACATCCAGGACGCCCGCGACGCCCTGCTCTGGAAGCTCGAAGGCCTCTCCGAGTACGACCTGCGCCGCCCGCTCACCCCCACCGGCACCAACCTGCTGGGCCTGGTCAAACACGTCACCGGCGCCGAGGCGCTGTACTTCGGCGACACCTTCGGCCGCCCCTTCCCCGAGCCCTCCCCGGTGTGGATCACCGGCGGGACCGAGCCCAACGGCGATCTGTGGGCACGCGCGGACGAGAGCACCGAGGAGATCGTCGGGCGCTACCGGCGGGTCTGGGCCCACTCCGACGCCACCATCGACGCCCTGCCGCTGGACGCCGTCGGCACGGTGCCGTTCGGCGCCCGCCACGAACAGACCCTGCACCGGGTACTCGTCCACATGATCGCCGAGACCCACCGCCACGTCGGCCACGCCGACCTGGTCCGCGAACTCGTGGACGGCGCCACCGGCCAGCGCCCCGACGGCGCCAACACCGCCCCCGGCGACGCCGACTGGTGGCGGGCCCACCACGACCGCGTGGAACGGGCGGCCCGGGAAGCCGGCGGCCAGGCCTGAACCGTCAGCCCCGGCGCCGGTCGGCGGCCCGGCACACCGACGCGACGGCCCCGTCGACGTGCCGCACGACGGCCGCCGCCCGGTCCGCGAGCGGCCCCGGGGCGATCGGCACGCACACGTACCCGAACCCGGCGTAGGCCTCCCGGTGGATCCGCTCGAACCGCAGCGACTCCTCGTACGAGATGCGCCGCGCCCCGGACGGGGTGACGAAACCCGGGCTCTCCACGAAGAACACCCGGCGCTCGTAGACCCCCTCCTCCCGGACGCGGTCGAGCTCCCTGGCGAGGGCCGGGGACACCGGATGGCCGAGGTACACCGCCAGGGCGTACGCGCACACCGGCGAGCGGTCGAAGAACCACACCTCCCCCGGCCCGCCGGCGGCCCCCTCCTGCCTCCGCCGCTGCAGCGCCACCACCGCGTCCACGAACGACGGGTCCGTCCACGGCTCCGGCTCGCCCTGGGCCTGCCGCAACGCGATGACGTCCGTGGCGGCCTCCTCGACCACCGGGTGTCCCGCGCACTCCAGCCACCGCAGGATCGCCGTCTTCCCGGCCCCCGGAGTACCCGTCAGCACATAGCGCCTCATCCCCGCACCCTACGGGCCGAACGGCCCGCGGAGCGCCACCGCAGGGTGTCGGGCATGGGGAGATCCGGCACGGCGGGGGCGGAGCAGGGTGCGGGGACAGCCGTCCGACGCCGCGGGCTGCGGGGGCACCGCCGTCCGCAGCCTCGGACAGTTCCCGCACCGCGAGGGGGAGTTGTGGTGGGACGCCGAACGCTTCTGCCCGCGGTGCGGCACCTTGTGCTGCGAGGACTCGGGCCCCGGGGCCGCACCGCGGGACGTCCGCGAGGCGCTGCCGACCACCCACGGACCGGCCCGGCTCCGGCTCGCCGGGCCGCTCACCGACCCGGTGGCCGCGCTGCGGGCGATCCGCGAGAGCGCGCCCGTCCCGTTCCACGGGGGATCGGACCCTTTATTCCGGTCCGTTTGCGAACTCCTCGACCGGCTACGGGACTTCGGCCTCATCGGGACGGCCGTCGAGATGGCCTACCGGCGGGCGCGGCCGGCCGGGCGCGGGATCGCCACGGAGGTGACGGACCGCTTCGGGCGGGCGTACCGGTACGGGGGCCGCCGGAGCTGTGGGTGGGGAGCGGTGGCGGTCGACGGTTCCGGACGGCGGGTGAGTTCGCCTGGCGCAGAGCCCCGGTCCCAGCGCACTCCGGGGCGGTGCCGCGGGCGTCGCCCCGACTCGGCCCCGGTCGCACGGAACGGGCCCGGACCCCACCGGCGCCGCCCGTTGGGACGCGGCGGCTTGCCCCGGGACGCCCGGTGTTGCCCCCTCGGCCCCTTCGGGGACACCCCGGCCCGTGCGTGGATCCCGGCCCCTGAACCGGCCCCGGCCGGACTCCGACCTGCGTCCGGCCGGACCTCGACCTGCGTCCGTCCGGACCCCGGCCGGACCCCGAGCGCCGCCCGGCCCGGCCGAGGCTCCCCGGACCGCCGGAGCCGCTCAGCCGAGCAGGCCGCCCATGTGGCCGTCCTCGGCGAGCAGGCGCCAGGAGCAGCCGGGCGAGGCGAAGGCCTCCGGGTCGACGGCCTCCACCAGCCGGTCCACCACCGCGCTCAGCAGGGCCTGCGGGTCGAACACCGCCCATGTCTCCCGGGCCCGGCCGTAGTCCCAGCGGTCCCACTCGGCGCGCAGCCGCTCGTACGTCCAGAGGGCGTAGAGCAGGGCGGACAGGTCACGGTTGAGGTAGGCCTCGGGGTGGCCGTCGTCGTACCAGTCCGGCAGCTCCAGCCGGCCGGTGGCGCCGTCCAGGGCGATCGTGAGATCGGTCGGCCAGTCCCCGAGGGCGAGGAAGTCCCGCTGGTAGGGGCGTTCCTCCTCGCCGTCGAAGTACTCCGGGTACGCCTCGCCCATGGTGACCAGCGGCTCCTCGCACACCCCGAACATCGCCCCGCCCAGCGGCAGGCCGACCTCGGTCAGCAGCCGCCGGGTCGGCTCGTGCGCCAGGGCGGCGGGCAGGTCCTCGGCCCGGAAGCGGTGCACCCGGCCGGGGCCGCCGTCCTGGTCCGTCAGCGCGGCCAGCTCCGCCACCAGTTCCGGGGTCGTCTCGTACGCGGGCCCGTCCGGGTCGCCGGGTTGCGCGCCCCAGCCCAGTGCCCGCACGAGCAGCGCGGTGCCCCAGTGCGGCGGCGGCACGGCGGCGTCGCCGAACAGCGCGGGATCGACCTCCCGCATCCGCAGCTCGGCCCCCGCCAGCACCTCGGCCAGTGCGGCCGGTCCGCGCCGCCCGTCCAGGGCCTCCGGCCGCCGGGCCTCCTCGGCCACCGCGTCCACCGCGCGCACCAGGCCCGCCAGTTCGGCCACGCCGGAGGCGAGCAGGTCGCGCCGCGGGCCGCCGTTGTCCAGGAACACCTCGCCGGTCACGCCGTCCAGCAGCACCAGGCTGCCGCCGGCGGCGAACGGCGTGCAGTACTCCGTCTCCCCGAGGAGGAACAGCCGCTCCGCCTCCGCCGGGACGGCCGTCAGCGCCCCGTCCCCGAGCACCCCGAAGTCCAGGAACGCCCCGGCCGCCGGCAGCCCCTCCCGCGCCAGGAACTCCCGACTGCCCGCGTGCACGACCCCGCACGGCAGCTCCGCCGCCTGCCCGAACCCCACGTGCCCCACCCCTCCCGGCCTACCCCGTGACCCCCAGACCCTAGCGGCCCGCCCCGACATCCCCGGCGTGCCCGCGCCGCGGTTCACGGCGGAGCGTCGGCCGCCCGTGCCCGCTCGCTCGTGCCCGCTCGGGCAGCGCGACCTGGTCGACGTTCCAGTGCCGGGGCAGGTCCGCGTCGTAGAAGACGCGGGCGTAGTGCTCCTCGCGGACGAGGTGGCAGCGGGCGCACCGCGGGCGGCGGCGGACGACCACCGGGTGCGTGAAGACCGCCAGGTGCGTGAAGGCCTCGGGGTGCGGCGACCCGAGGCGGGCGAGGGCGGCGGTGACGGCAGGCCAGGAGGCAGTGTCGAGCCAGGAGGCGGTGTCGGGGCAGCAGCCGGTGGAGTGGTTGCCGACCGTCCCGACCTCCCCTCCGTCCCCGGATCGCCGGAACCCGATCTCCCCGGCGCCCGGTGCCGGCTCCCCGCCCGCGCAGGCCACGTGCCCGCTACGGCGCGGGGCGAGTCGCAGCGCGCGGCCGGGGGAGACCACGAAGGTGAACGGTTCCGCGAGTTCCTCCGCCGAGCGGTCCGCCGCCCAGCCGGGCGCGGGACGCACGGTGGGCACACGGTGACGGCGGGAGCGGATTCGGACCGGGCGTACGCTGGGCCGATTCGATCACTCGGGACGGCGTCGAAGGGATCAACGGGGAATGCGCAGCGACACGGGAGAGCTCTACCGGGCGTTCGCGGAGCGGGAGGCGCGCGGCAACTCGCCGATCTACCGGGAGCTGGCCGAGCGCACTGCCGGGGACAGGCAGTTGGGTGGGCTGCTGGACGGGCTTCCGGTGGCGAAGCGGCAGCCGAACCTGCTGTTCGGCGCGGTCCGGCACCTGGGCGGGCCGGTGACGGAGGGGTGGCCGGCCTTCCGCGACTGGGTGGCGGAGCACTGGTCCGAGGTCTCGGCGACGATGCTGGAGCGGCGGACGCAGACCAACGAGGCGGGCCGCTGTGCCACCCTGCTGCCGCTGCTGGCCATGCTGCCGCAGCCGCTCGCCCTGATCGAGGTGGGTGCCTCCGCCGGGCTCTGCCTGTACCCGGACCGGTATCGCTACCGGTACCGGCACGTGACCGAGGAGGGGCACTCGGCCGAGGAGGGGACCGGGAGGGGCGGCGGTGCCGGTGCCCCGGCCGTCGAGTTCGGCGCCACGGCGAGCCCGGTGACGCTGGACTGCGCGGTGAGCGGGCCGGTACCGCTCACCGGCTCCCTCCGGGAGCGGCTGCCCGAGGTCGTGTGGCGGGCCGGGATCGACCTCAACCCGCTGGACGTACGGGCCGAGGAGGACATGCGCTGGCTGGAGTCGCTGGTCTGGCCCGAGCAGGCCCACCGGCTGGAGCGGCTGCGCGGTGCCGTCCGGGCCGCCCGGGCCGAACCGCCGCTGCTGGTGCGCGGCGATCTCAACGCGACGGTCAGGGAGTTGGTCGCGCAGGCACCGGCGGGGGCGACGCCGGTGGTGTTCCACAGCGCGGTCCTCGCCTACCTGCCACCGGAGGCACGGGAGGAGTTCGCGGCGACGATGCGCGAGCTGCCCGGCCACTGGATCTCCAACGAGGCGGTCTCGGTACTGCCGGCGGTCGCCCGGCGCCTCCCCCGCCCGGCCCCGGCCGGCTCCGGGCTGTTCGCACTCGCCCTGGACGAACGGCCGGTGGCCTTCACCGGGCCGCACGGGCAGTCTCTGGACTGGTTCGAGGAGGCGTGGAAGGCGCACGAGGCGTAGGAGGAGGCTTGCGGGTGGGGGCGACGCCTGGCCGGACGTCCTGGGCTTGAAGCTGCCGCAGCGGCAGCTCCTACCGTCGTGGTCAGGGCCGGAGAACCGGCCCCGGTCCACGCGAACGTGGGGACGTGGAAACGAGGGAGGCAGCCATGGCCTGGCCCATCGCCGAAGTGGCCCGGATGTCCGGCGTGACCGCCAGAACACTGCGGCACTACGACGAGATCGGGCTGCTGCCCCCGGCCCGGATCGGCTCCAACGGCCACCGCTACTACGAGGAACGGCAGTTGCTCCAGCTGCAGCAGATCCTGGTACTGCGGGCGCTGGGCGTGGGGCTGACCGAGATCGCCCGGATCCTGGGCGATCAGGTGGACGAGCTGGAGGCCCTGCGGGGCCACCACCGGCGGCTGCTCGCCGAGCGCGATCGGCTCGACGCCCTGGCCGCCACCGTTTCCCGCACGATCGCCGACCTGGAAGGCTCCTGGAAGGACGGCACGCCCATGACCATCAACCGCCCCGAGAACCTGTTCGAGGGCATCCAGCCCGATGACGTCGACGCGAGTCTGCGCGACTTCCCCGAGCACGCCGAGGCTGCCCGACGCGCGACCGCCGCGATGACCCCGGCCGAGGTCGAGGCCGGACAGCGCGAGCGGACCACCCGCATGATCCGGCTGGCGGAGCTGATGGCGGCCGGGCACCCGGCCGACGCCGAGGCCGTGCAGAGCACGATCGACGAGGAGTACCGGCTGCTCGGAACCATCCGCTCGGTCCCGGCCGAGGAGTACCTGGCGATCGCCCGTTCCTGCACCGAGAACGAGCAGTGGAGCGCCGCGTACGAGGCCATCGCCCCGGGCCTGGCCGCGTACCAGCGGGCCGCCATGGAGGCCTACGCGGCGGCGCGGCTGTCCTGAGCCCGGGGCGCCCTCGCGGAGGGGGCGCCCCGGCCCGGGGTGGTCCTCAGCCGCCCCGGGCCGGGCGGCCCTCCCCCGCCGTCACTCCGTCCGCAGGGCCGTGACCGTCCGGGTGCGGGCCGCCCAGGTGGCCGGGAGGGCGGCGCCGATCAGGGCCAACGCCAGGCCGCCGAGTATCAGCGGCCCCACCACCGACGGGGCGAAGACTGCGAGGTCGGAGTGCGGAACGCCTATCCCGGCGGCCCGGGCCATCGCGGGCATCACCCGGTGGTGCACCAGGATGCCGATCGGGACCCCGATCAGCCCGGCCACCAGCCCGATGCCGCAGACCGAGGTGAGCACCATGCCGATGGTCTGCCGGGGTGACATCCCGAGCGCCTTGAGCACCCCGAGGTCGTGCACCCGCTCCCGGGTGTCCAGCAGCACGGTGTTGAGCACCCCGAGCCCCGCCACCACGGAGAGCAGCAGCGTGAGCGTGCCCGCCAGGGTGTTCATCGCCAGCACCACGATGTTGAGGGGGGCCTCACCCGGGTCGGCGGCCAGGCCCAACGGCTTCACCGCCTCGTCCAGGCCGTCGGCGTAGGCCTCTGCATCGGCGCCCGGGGCGAGGTCGATACGGAAGGCGAGCGCCTCGGCCTGGATCGCTCCGCCGAGCGGCGCCAGCGTGGAGCGGTCGGTGAACACCAGGTCGTGGACGGCCAGAACCTCGCCGGTGATCCTCGCCGGGGTGCTGCGCCCGTGGTCGGTGAGGGTGACGGTGTCACCGACCTTCGCCCGCCCGGCCCGCAGGTGGGCGGCGGTCACCACGATCTCGCCGGGGCCGTGGAACCAGCGGCCGGAGACCAGTTGGAATCCGCTCCAGGAGGCGTCGCCGCTGAACGCGACCACCTGGGAACGCCCGGTGCTGCCGGCCACGGCGACCGGGGTCGGAACGCTGCTGTACCAGGCCCGGGTGCCCGGACGGGAGTCGATGGCCTTGGCGACGGCCGCCTCGTCCACGTGGTCGACGGACCGGGCGGGGCCCTCGATCGGGGCCTGGACCACCACCTTGCCGGCGCGGTCGGCCCCCAGGCCGTCCTGGAGGGAACCCAGCGAGAGCGTCAGGCCGATGCAGAGGGTGACCCCGACCGTACCGAGCACCACGGCGGCGCCCGTGGTCGCCGAGCGGCCCGGCCGGTTGAGCGGGGAGGCCAGCCCGAGGCTGAGCGCCCGCGGCACCGGCAGCCGGCCGATCTGGTCCCTCGCCCGGGAGAGCGGGCCCGCGCCCCCGGCCCCGGCGGCCGCGCCGCGAGCGGCCGCCCGCTTGGCGCCCGGCGCCGTCCGGCCGACGGCCAGCGCCTCCACCGTCCGCAGCCGCCCGGCCCGCAGCGCCGGCACCAGTGCGGTGGCCGTCACGGCTCCCAGGGCCGCCGCCGCGACCACGGCGTCCACCCAGACCGGGATGCCGAGCAACCCGCCGCGCAGGGCCTTGTGCGCCAGCCCGAGGACCGGCACGGACAGCAGGTTGCCGAGGAGCACGCCGAGCGCCGTACCGGCCCCGGCGGGGATCAGCGCCTGGCCGACGTAGGCGCGCGCCACCTGGGCCGGAGTGAAGCCCAGGGACTTGAGGATCCCGATCCGCCTGGTAGCGGCGCTGACGGCGCCGCTGACCACGACGCCGATGATCAGCACCGACATGGCCAGACCGAGCACCCCGAAGGCCGTGACGAACGGGACGAAGGTCGAGGCCGTCCGGTTCGCCTCCTCCCGGGCGGGCCGGTAGGAGGTGGCGCGGACGAGCGCTCTGTCCGGGACCGCGGCGGCCAGCGCGGCGCGGTCGGCCTCCACCTCGGCGTCGCTGCCGGCCCGGGCGAAGCGGTAGAGGTACTGGGCGGCGGGCACCGTGCCGGGCGCCGTCAGCCCGGCCACCTGCTCGGGGGCGACCCAGCCGTCCGCGCTCCAGGAGACCGAGGCCGCCAGGCCGACGACCTTGAGCACCGGGCGCCCCGGGAGGTCCGGGAACTCCATGCTCTCGCCGACCGCCAGCGGGGAGTGCCCGTCCAGGAACACCACCTCGCCGGGGCCCGCGACCCAGCGGCCGTTGGTGATCCGCAGACCGTCCAGCTGGCCGCCTTGGGCGCGGCCGACCAGCGTCATCGGCGGCAGCGGGCTCCCCTCCGGGGGGATCCGGTTGCCGGGGCCGGAGCGCGGCTGGACGGCGACCGCCTGGTAGGGGCCGGCCGAGGCCGTCACGCCCGGCGCCCGGGCCGTCGAGGCGAGTTGGTCGGCGCTCGCCCCGGCCCGGTCGTACAGCACGTTGAGGTGGGCGCCGTGCTGGTCGGCGAAGGAGCGCTGGTACGGGCCCTGGGCGGCGACCAGCAGCCCGAGCGCGAGGATGCACGCCGTCACGGCCATCGTCGTGGTGAGCACCATGACCAGCGTCTGCACCCGCCGGCGGCCGACCCCGGCGCGCACCACCTTGCCGAGCGCGCTCACCGGCCACCGCCCGGTGCCGGCACGGCCGCCGTGTCCCGGACCAGCCGGCCGTCGAGGAGCTCGATCGTCCGGTCTGCGCAGGCCTCGGCGAGCGCGGTGTCATGGGTGACCAGCAGGATCGTCTGGCCCTCCGCGTTGAGCCCGCGCAGCAGGTCGCGGACGTCGGCGGCCGAGGCGGTGTCCAGCGCCCCGGTGGGCTCGTCCGCCAGCAGCAGCGGCGGACGGTTCATCAGCGCCCGGGCCACCGCCACCCGTTGGCGCTCGCCGCCGGAGAGCCTGCCCGGGAAGGCCTTGGCGTGCCGGGCCACTCCCAGCCGTTCCAGCAGCTCCGCGGCCCGGGCCCGGGCCTGTTCCCGCCGCATCCCGGCCAGCTGGGCCGGGAGCAGCACGTTGTCCTCCGCGCTCAGGTCGTCCAGCAGGTTGAAGAACTGGAACACCATGCCGATCCGCGCCCGCCGGTACTCGGCCAGCGCGGCCTCGCCGAGCCGGTGCACGGCGACACCGTCCACCTCCACCTCGCCCTCGCTCGGGCGGTCGAGGCCCGCGATCAGGTTCAGCAGGGTGGACTTGCCGCTGCCCGACCGGCCGACCACGGCCAGCGCCTCGCCGGCCCGGACCTCCAGGTCGAGCCCGGCCAGGGCGGGCCGGGCGGCGTCGGATCGGTCGTACGTCCTGCTGACGCCGCGGATCCGGATGATCGGCGCGTTCACGGGCCCTCCACTGTTCGAGGTCCGGCACCGAGAACCCCGGTCCGGCTGACGGAACATGACGCTACGAATCCGCGGCGGGGTGCCGACAGCCGTCTGGACGGCCTCTGCGAGGTGTATCCAGATACACCCCGAACTGGGTGTTCAGGCCTAGATCGCCGAACGCCCCGGCCGGGCAGACTGACCAGCGAAAGATCGGGACCGGGGCCCGCGGGGCTCCGCGACTCGGCTCGGAACCGCGGCTTCGGCCGAGCTCCGGGCCGCGGCTCCGAGGCCTCCGGACGGGGGCCGCGGGAGGAGAGGGGGCGCGTCATGGACGCGGAAGTGCTGAGCGGGCCGGCCCTGCGGGTCGGACGGGCCTGCGCGGACGGGGTGCGGGCCTGGTACGCGGTGACGCTGGCCGTGACGGGCCTGCTGGCGCTGCTGGCGGGGCCGGTCCTGCTGGCCGCCGCGCTGTTCGGTCCGGACGATCCCCTGGACCTCCACCCGGGCGGGCCGCTGGTCCTGGCCGTGCCGATGGCGCCGGTCGCCCTCTGGGCGCTCTGCTGGGCCACCGGGGGCGGCGGCCGGGCGGTCGGCGCCGCGCTGTTCGCCCCGGGGACGATGGCACTGATGGCGACGCACCTCTACGGCGGTGCCGCGCCCGGCGGCCGGGCCGGCTCGCTCTGGCTGGCACCCTCGCTGCTGGTGCTGGGGCTGTTCGGCGCCCGCTGGATCGCGACGGAGAGCAGGCGCACCGTGGGGAAGTGGAGCGGGCGGCCGATCCCGGTGCCGTACCGCGGGCCGGCCGCCGCCGGTCCCTGGCGGCGGCTGCGGGCCGGCGGCTGGCTCACCGACCCGGCGACCTGGCGGGACTTCGTCTGGACGCTGTCCACCGGCACCGTCGTGCTGGTCACCGCCGCGATCGTCCTGCTGGCCCCGGTCGCCCTGGAGGTCTTCGGCCGCGACGGGCAGTTCTTCCACCTGGGCGTCGTCTACTCGCTGGGCCTGACCGTCGCCCCACTGGCCGCCCTGTGGGCCGCGCCACCGGTCCTGCGGCTCCACGAAAAGGCCGCCCGGGCCCTGCTCGGTCCCTCCCGGCAGGCCGAGCTCGCCCGTCAGGTCAGCCACCTGGCACGGACCAGGGCGGACACCATCGACGCCGGAGCGGCCGAGCTGCGCCGGATCGAGCGGGACCTGCACGACGGGGCGCAGGCCCGGCTGGTGGCTCTGGGCATGCTGCTGACCGTGGCCGAACAGCTGAAGGACGACCCGGACGCCCTCGGGCCGCTGCTCGCCGAGGCCCGGCTGTCCTCGGTGAAGGCGCTGAGCGAGCTGCGGGACCTGGTCCGCGGCATCCACCCCCCGGTGCTCGCCGACCGCGGCCTGGCCGACGCGGTGCGGGCGACGGCACTGGACCTGCCGCTGCCCGTCGACTTCAGCGGCGGACTGCCCGGCCGGGTGCCCGCCCCGGTGGAGTCGGCCGCCTACTTCGCGGTGACGGAGCTGCTGGCCAACGTGGTGAAGCACGCCGGGGCCTCGCGCGTGTGGATCGACATAGGGCACAGTGACGGGCTGCTGCGGATATCGGTCACCGACGACGGGCGCGGAGGCGCCGACCCGTCCCGGGGAACCGGCCTCAGCGGAACCGAACGCCGACTGGCCGCCTTCGACGGGGTGCTCGCGATCAGCAGCCCGCCCGGCGGGCCGACCATCGTGAACCTGGAGCTCCCGTGCGCGTCGTCATCGCCGAAGACCTCTTCCTCCTCCGGGACGGTCTGACCCGGCTGCTGGAGGCCAACGGCATGAAGGTCACCGCGGCGGTGGAGGACGGCGAGCAACTGCTCGCCGCGGTGGCCGCGGACCGGCCCGACATCGCCGTGGTGGACGTCCGGCTGCCGCCGGGCTTCACCGACGAGGGGCTGCGGGCCGCGCTGGCGGCCCGTCAGGCCCACCCCGGGCTGCCCGTCCTCGTGCTGTCGCAGTTCGTGGAGCAGCTGTACGCGCGCGAGCTGCTGGCCGGCAGCACCGGCGGGATCGGCTACCTGCTCAAGGACCGGGTGATGGACGGCACCCAGTTCATCGACGCCGTACGGCGGGTCGCCCAGGGCGGCACCGTGATGGATCCGGAGGTGATCACCCGGCTGCTCACCCACAACTCCTCGGCGGGCCCGGTCTCCACCCTCTCCCCACGCGAGCGGCAGGTGCTGGCGCTGATGGCGGAGGGCCGGTCCAACGCGGCGATCGCCCAGCAACTGGTGATCACCGAGCGGGCCGTCGCCAAGCACACCGCGTCGATCTTCGTCCGGCTCGACCTCCAGCCCTCCGACGACGACAACCGCCGGGTCCTGGCCGTCCTGGCCTACCTCAACAACTCCTGAAGGGAGCCGCCATCGCCCGCAGCCCGGCGCCACCCCCACCCACCCACCCACCACCGCCCATCACGCCGCCCACCACAACCCCACAGCCACCACGGCCGCCCCCCGGTCAGCGCCCCGACCAGCGGGAACGGCCCTCGGCTGCCCGGGGCTCGCCCGCCGCAGAACGGGTCAATTAGGCTGGTGGGGTGCTCATCCTTGTTCGCCGCCGCCACGTGGACCTGCTCCGCGTGACGACCATGTCCTGTCGACGCTCCGGCTGAACCTCGCGCCACCCACCCTCAACGGCGGCCCCTGCCGGCCGCCACCCCTTTCCCGGCTCCCGGACCACCCGCCGCACCAGGCGGCTGCTCCGGCGTCCCCGGTCGACCACCGGGACCAGCCGGGACGAGACCCAGCGGATGTCACACATGACGCAGCAGTACACGCCCATATCCGAGACCGGCGTATCCAAGACCGGCGAATCCGAGACCGGCACCGGCTCCACCCCGGTGGACGCCCTCCCGGTGGACGCCCTCCCGGTGATCGACCTCTCGCTCGCCGACGGCAGCCCGGACGACCGCCGCCGCCTGCACGACGAGCTCCGCGCCGCGGCCACCGGTGTCGGGTTCTTCCAATTGGTCGGCCACGGTGTCACCCCGGAGGAGACGGCCGCGCTCACCCGGGCCATGCGCGCCTTCTTCGCGCTGCCCGAGGCCGACCGGCTCGCCGTGAGCAACCTCAACTCCCCCCACTACCGGGGCTACACCCGCACCGGCGACGAGCTCACCGGCGGCAACCAGGACTGGCGCGACCAGCTGGACATCGGCGCCGAGCTGCCCCCGCACGTCCCCGGCAGCGGCGAGCCCCCGTACTGGTGGCTGGAGGGTCCCAACCAGTGGCCCGAGGCCCTCCCCGAGCTGCGCTCCGCCGCGCTCGGCTGGATCGACCACCTCGACGGGGTCGCCCACCGGCTGCTGCACGAACTCCTCGCCGCGATCGGCGCCCGCCCCGACTTCTACGACGAGGCCTTCGCGGACCACCCCCACCTGCGGCTCAAGCTGGTCCGCTACCCGGGCACCGCCCCGGACGGCGCCGGCCAGGGGGTCGGCGCCCACAAGGACTACGGCTTCATCACCCTGCTGCTGCAGGACACCGTCGGCGGCCTCCAGGTCGAGCGCGCCGACGGCACCTTCCTGGACATCCCGCCGCTCCCCGGCGCCTTCGTCGTCAACCTCGGCGAGCTGCTGGAGGTGGCCACGGACGGCTACCTCAAGGCCACCAACCACCGCGTGGTGAGCCCGCCCGGCGCCCGCGAGCGCTTCTCGGTGCCGTTCTTCTACAACCCCCGCCTCGACGCCCACGTCGAACCGCTGGACTTCCCGCTCGCCCACCACGCCCCCGGCGCCACCGAGGACCCGGACAACCCGCTCTTCGCCGACTTCGGCCTCAACGAGTGGAAGGGCTACACCAGGGCCCACCCCGAAGTCACCCGCCGCCACCACGCCGCCCTCGCCTGACCCCAGCCCCGGCCCCGGCCCCGGCCCCGGCCTCAACCCCGGCCTCAACCCCGAGCTCGGCCCCGAGCTCGGCCCCCGACCACAGCCGCGGCCATACCACCCCCACCGCTGCCGCCGAAGCCCCTGCCCGACGCCGCCCCGGCCGACGGCAGGGGCTTCGGCGTCCCCGTGCTCCCCGTGCCCCCGCGCTCCCCTCCCCTCCCCTCCCCTCCCCGCCGCCATCGGTGGACCGGTCCGGGACGGCACTGTCACACTGCTGGTGTCACAGCAGGAGTGTGCCAGCGCGGGAGGCGGCGGATGGGGGAGCACGACGGGGCCGGGGTCGGGGGCGGGCTGCGGCTGACGGTGGACGAACTGGCGGCGCGGGCCGGGGTGACGGTGCGGACGGTTCGGTTCTACGGCACCAAGGGGCTGCTGCCGCCACCAGAGCTGGGGCCCCGACGGGTGGGTCTGTACGGGGAGGCCCACCTGGACCGGCTGGGGCTGATCGAGGAACTGCAGCGACAGGGGCTGACCCTGGCCGCGATCGAGCGGTACCTGGCCCGGTTGCCCGAGGACAGCACCCCGCTGGACCTGGCGATCCACCGCGCGTTGGTGGCGTCCTGGACGCCGGAGACCCCGGAGGAGGCCAGCCGGGCGCAACTGGAGCGCCGGGCCGGCCGGGGGCTGACGGAGGAGCAGGTCGAACGGCTCGCCGCGATGGGAGCCCTGGAGCGGACGCGGGACCCGGAGGTGTTCCGGGTGGATCCCGGACTGCTGCCGCTGGGCGTGCGGATCCTGGACGTACCGATCCCGCTGGAGACGCTGCTGGCCGCCCGGGCGGTGGTGCTGGAGCACAGCCGGGCGACGGCACGGGAGTTGCAGCGGCTGTTCCGCGAGACGGTGTGGAAGCCGTACCGGGAGAGCGGGCCCGCACCGGCGGAGCTGACCCGGATGCGGGCGCTGACGGACCACATCCAACCGATGGTGGCGCAGGCCCTGGTCACGGCCTTCCAGCGGTACCTGCGGGAGGAACTGGGCGAGGAGCTGAGCCAGGAACCGGACCGGGGACCGGACGGGGAGCCCGGGTGACGCCGCCGGACCGGGAACCCGGGTGGGGCCGCAGCAGCCGCGGCCCCACCCGGTTCCGGTCCGGAACCGGAACCGGAACCGGGTGGGAACCGGAGTCCGAACCCGGACCCGGACCCGGGCGGCTCCGCCCGTCAGTCCGTGAAGGTCCCGCCCTCGGCCGCGATCCGCTCCAGCAGCGCCGGCGGCGCGAACCGCTCGCCGTACGCCGCGGCGAGTTCGCGGGCGCGGGCCGCGAAGCCTGCCGGTCCGCCCTCGTACCCGTTGATGTACTGGAACACGCCGCCCGTCCAGGCCGGGAAGCCGATGCCGAGGATCGAGCCCACGTTGGCGTCGGCGACCGAGGTCAGCACGCCCTCCTCCAGGCAGCGCACCGAGTCCAGCGCCTCGCTGAACAGCATCCGCTCCTTGAGGTCCTCGAAGGGGATGTCGGCGGGGTCCCCCGCAGCGCCACCGCCGAAGTGCTCCAGCAGCCCCGGCCAGAGCCGCCCGCGCTTGCCGTCCTCGCCGTACTCGTAGAAGCCGGCGCCGCCGCTGCGCCCGGGGCGGCCGAACTCGTCGACCATCCGGTCGACCACCGCGTCGGCCGGGTGGGGCGTCCAGGTGCCGCCGGCGGCCTCCACCGAGCGCCGGTACTCGTCGCGGATCTTGCGCGGCAGGGTGAGGGTGAGCTCGTCCATCAGGGAGAGCACCTTGGCGGGGTAGCCGGCCTGGGCGGCGGCCTGCTCGATGCTGGACGGGTGGATGCCCTCGCCGACCATGGCGACGCCCTCGTTGAGGAACTGGCCGATGACCCGCGAGGTGAAGAAGCCGCGGGAGTCGTTGACCACGATCGGGGTCCGGTCGATCTGCCGGACCAGGTCGAAGGCGCGGGCGAGCGCCTCGTCGCCGGTCCGCGGGCCGCGGATGATCTCCACCAGGCGCATCTTGTCGACGGGCGAGAAGAAGTGCAGGCCGATGAAGTCGTCCTGGCGCTCGACGCCTTCGGCGAGCAGGCCGATCGGCAGGGTGGAGGTGTTGGAGCAGAGCAGCGCGTCGGGGCCGACGACGCCCTCGATCTCCTGGAACACCTTGTGCTTGAGCTCGGTGTTCTCGAAGACCGCCTCGATCACCGCGTCGCAGCCGGCCAGGTCGGCGGCCTCGGCGGTGGGGGTGATCCGGGCCAGCAGTTCGTCGCGCTTGGCCTCGGTGGAGCGGCCGCGGGCGATGGCCTTGTTCAACAGGCCCTCGGAGTAGGCCTTTCCGCGTTCGGCGGCTTCCGGGCTCACGTCCTTGAGCACGACCTCGATGCCGGCCTTGGCGCAGGCGTAGGCGATGCCCGCGCCCATCATCCCGGCGCCGAGCACCGCGACCCTGCGGACCTGCCGCTTCTCGATCTCCTTCGGACGCCCGGCGCCGGAGTTGACCGCCTGCATGTCGAAGAACAGCGCCTGGATCATGTTCTTGCTGGTCTGCCCGCAGGCCAGCTCGGTGAAGTAGCGGGCCTCGATCGCCATCGCGGTGTCGACGTCCACCTGGGCGCTCTCCACGGCGGCGGCCAGCACGTTGCGCGGGGCCGGGTAGGGCGCGCCGTTGAGCTGCTTGCGCAGGTTGGCCGGGAAGGCGGGCAGGTTGGCGGCGAACGCCGGGGTGGCCGGGGTGCCGCCGGGGATCTTGTACCCCTTGACGTCCCAGGGCTGGACGGCGGTCGGGTTGGCCTCGATCCAGGCCTTCGCGCGGGCGGTCAGCTCCTCGGGCGTGTCGACGAGTTCGTGCACCAGGCCGTGCTCCAGCGCCTGCCCGGGGCGGTACTGGCGCCCCTGGAGCAGGAACTTCAGCAGGGCGTCGGTGATGCCGAACAGCCGCACCGTACGGACCACTCCGCCGCCGCCCGGCAGCAGGCCGAGGGTGACCTCGGGCAGGCCGATCCGGGAGGCCGGGGTGTCGAGCGCGATCCGGTGGTGGCAGGCGAGGGCGATCTCCAGGCCGCCGCCGAGCGCGCTGCCGTTGACGGCGGCGACGACCGGCTTGCCGAGGGTCTCCAGCCTGCGCAGCGCGCGCTTGATCCGCATCGACTTGTCGAAGACGGCCTCGGCGTCCTCGGGGCGGGCGGCGGAGAGCATCCGCAGGTCTCCCCCGGCGAAGAAGGTCTTCTTGGCGGAGGTGATCACCACGCCGCGCAGCGCGTCCGCGGGGGCGTCCGCGGCGGCGCCTGCGGAGGCGCCTGCGGAGGCGCCCGGGGAGGCCATGGCCGCCAGCCGCTCGACGACGGTCTCGAAGTCGGCGGTGAAGGCCTCGTTCATGGTGTTGACGGACTGGGTGGGGTCGTCGAGGACGAGGGTGACCACGCCGTCCTGGTCCTGCTCCCAGCGGATGGTGGTGGTGTCGCTCATGGGTTCACGGTCTCCAGGTCTACCGGTCTGCTGGGGGAGGTCAGATGCGCTCGACGATGGTGGCGATGCCCATGCCGCCGCCCACGCAGAGGGTGATCAGGCCGTAGCGCAGGTCGCGCCGTTCCAGTTCGTCGATCACGGTGCCGAGCAGCATCGCGCCGGTGGCGCCGAGCGGGTGGCCGAGCGCGATCGCGCCGCCGTTGACGTTCACCTGGTCGTGGCGGAAGCCGAGTTCGCGGATGAAGCGGAGCGCGACGGCGGCGAAGGCCTCGTTGATCTCGACCAGGTCGATGTCGGCGGCGGTGAGCCCGGCCTTGGCGAGCGCCTTGTGGGTGGCCGGGGCGGGGCCGGTGAGCATGATGGTCGGCTCGGAGCCGGAGACCGCGGCGGAGACGATCCGGGCGCGCGGGCGCAGCCCGTACCGTTCGCCGACCTCGCGGTTGCCGATGGCCACCAGCGCGGCGCCGTCCACGATGCCGGAGGAGTTGCCCGCGTGGTGGACGTGGTCGATGGCCTCGACCCAGTGGTACTTCTGGAGGGCGACGGCGTCGAAGCCGCCGGCCTCGCCGATGGCGGCGAAGGAGGGCTTGAGGCCCGCCAGGGTCTCGACGGTGGTGCCGGGGCGGATGAACTCGTCGCGCTCCAGGACGACCAGGCCGTTGCGGTCGCGCACCGGGACGACCGAGCGGTCGAACAGGCCGTCCGCCTGGGCCTTGGCGGCGCGGGCCTGGGACTCGGCGGCAAAGGCGTCCACGTCGGTGCGGGAGAAGCCCTCGATGGTGGCGATGAGGTCGGCGCCGATGCCCTGCGGGGCGAAGTTGGTCTCGTACGCGGTCATCGGGTCGGCGAACCAGGCGCCGCCGTCGGAGGCCATCTTGACCCGGGACATCGACTCCACTCCGCCGGCCAGGACCAGGTCCTCCCAGCCGGAACGGACCTTGGCGGCGGCCATGTTGACGGCTTCCAGGCCGGAGGCGCAGAAGCGGTTCTCCTGGACGCCGGCGACGGTGTCGGGCAGGCCGGCCGCGACGGCCGCGATCCGGGCGATGTCGGAGCCCTGGTCGCCCACCGGGCTGACCACGCCGAGCACGATGTCGTCGATCGCGGCCGGGTCCAACCCGGGGTAGCGGCTGCGCAGTTCGTGGATCAGGCCGACGACCAGATCGATCGGCTTGGTGCCGTGCAGCGAGCCGGAGGCCTTGCCCCGGCCGCGCGGGGTGCGGATCGCATCGTAGACGTACGCTTCGGTGGTCACGGTGGAACGCCTTTCAGGGCAGGGGGACGTGAGGAAGGAGCGCTCAGCCGAGGATGGAGCGGCCGACGATCTCCTTCATGATCTCGGTGGTGCCGCCGTAGATGGTCTGGATGCGGCCGTCGGTGAACGCCCGGGCGACCGGGAACTCGCTCATGTAGCCGTAGCCGCCGTGCAGTTGGAGGCAACGGTCGGCGGTGCGCTTCTGCAGCTCGGTGGCCCACCACTTGGCCATCGAGGCGTCCGCCGGGGTGAGCGCCCAGCGGTTGTGCTCGGTGATGCAGCGGTCCACGAAAGCGCGGGTGACGGCACACTCGGTGGCCAGCTCGGCGATCTCGAAGCGGACGTGCTGGAGCTTGGCGAGCGGGCGGCCGAAGGCCTCGCGCTGCTTGACGTAGTCGGTGGTGATCTCGACCAGGTACTCGGCGCCGGCGATCGCCGCGGCGGCGATGGTGAGCCGCTCCTGGGCGAGGTTCTGCATCAGGTGGACGAAGCCGCCGTTGAGCTCGCCGATCAGGTTCTCCTTCGGCACCCGGACGTCCTCGAAGAACAACTCGGCGGTGTCCTGGGCCTTCTGGCCGATCTTGTCGAGGTTGCGGCCGCGCTCGAAGCCGGGCGTGCCGCGCTCGACGGCCAGCAGGCTCAACCCGTGGGCGCCGCCCTCGGGGGTGGTGCGGGCGACCACGATCACCAGGTCGGCGAGGATGCCGTTGGAGATGAAGGTCTTGGCGCCGTTGAGCAGGTAGTGGTCGCCCCGGTCGACCGCCTGGGTGCGGATGCCCTGGAGGTCGGATCCGGTGCCGGGCTCGGTCATCGCGATCGCGGTGATCAGCTCGCCCGAGCAGAAGCCGGGCAGCCAGCGGCGCTTCTGCTCCTCGGTGGCGAGCGAGGTGAGGTACGGGCCGATGATGTCGTTGTGCAGCCCGATCGCCAGGCCGGAGGCGCCGGCCCGGGCGAACTCCTCGGCCAGCACGGCGGCGTAGCGGAAGTCCGGAGTCCCGCCGCCGCCGTACTCCTCGGGGACGGCGAGGCCGAGCAGGCCCTGCCGGCCGGCCGCGAGCCAGGCGGAACGGTCGACGATGCCGGCCTTCTCCCAGCGGTCGTAGTGCGGCAGCACCTCCTTGGCCAGGAAGGCCCGCACGGTGGCCCGGAAGTCGTCGTGCTGCTCGGTGAAGATCTCGCGCTGCAACGCTACTCTCCCTGCTCTGCCGAAGGGTTGGTGGTGGGGGCGCCAGGACTCCCGGACGCGCGGGCGCCTCCGGGATCGACGGACGGGGCGCCGGGGCCGAGGGAGGGAACGCCCCAGTCCCGGGCGACCTCGGCGGTGTCCGCGCCCGGCCGGGCCGGCGGGCGGCGCAGGGCCCCCGGGGTGGCGGAGAAGCGCGGGGCCGGGGCCGGCTGGGTGACGCCGCCCGCCTCGACGTACGTCCCGCGCGCCGACAGGTGGCCGTCGGCGGCGGCCTGACGCATCGTCAGCACCGGCTCCACGCAAGCGTCGGAGCCCGCGAAGACGGCCTCCCACTCGGCCCGGGTCCGGGTGGCGAAGCGGGCCGCGATCAGGGAGCGCAGCTCGGGCCAGCGGTCGAGGTCGTACTGGCCGGGGGTGTCCGGGCCCAGCCCCAGCAGTCGGGCGAACTCCGTGTAGAAGCGCGGCTCCAGCGCGCCCACGGCCAGGTGCCCTCCGTCGGCAGCCCGGTAGATCGCGTAGAACGGCGCTCCGCCGTCCAGCAGGTTGGCGCCCCGGCGGTCCTGCCAGTGTCCGGCCGCGAGCAGGCCCCACAGCATGCTGCCGAGGTGGGCCGCGCCGTCCACGATCGCGGCATCGACCACCTGGCCGGCACCGGTGGCCCGGGCGTGGTGCAGCCCGGCGAGCAGGCCGACGACCAGGTAGAGCGAGCCGCCCGCGTAGTCGCCGAGCAGGTTGGCGGGGATGCCGGGGGCCTCGTCGGCGCCGCCCGGCGCCGCCACCATCCCGAGCACCCCGGCGACCGCCGCGTACCCGAGGTCGTGCCCGGCGGTCGCCGCCCGGGGGCCGTGCTGCCCCCAGCCGGTCATCCGCCCGTACACCAGCGCCGGGTTGCGCGCCAGGCACGCCTCGGGCCCGACCCCGAGCCGCTCCGCGACGCCCGGCCGGTAGCCCTCGATCAGCAGGTCCGCCCGCTCGACCAGGTCCAGCACCCGGCCGGGGCCCGCGGGGGACTTCAGGTCGATCAGTACCGAGCGCTTGTTGCGGTTGCTGAGGTCGTACGCCGGGTCGGTGCCGAGCGGCGAGGGCTCCGGCCGGTCCACCCGCACCACGTCCGCCCCGAGGTCCCCCAGCAGCATCGCCGCGAACGGCCCCGGCCCGATCCCGGCGAGCTCCACCACCCGCACACCTGCCAACGGCCCCCCGGCCGCCGGCCCCCTGCTCACGTCACCCACTGGCCGCCGACCCTTCCCGATGGGTTTGACAGTAAAGCTGTCACACTCGGGATGATAGGCAAGCGACCCGCCGGTAACAAGACCTCCGCCCCCGCGCCGGGCCGCCAATTCCCCCACGCCCACGCCTCGGTGGACACCGCCACTCCGCGCGCACCCGGAACCACGGAGGGTGGGTCCGTGCACTGACGGAGGCTCCCTGTACGGTCGTCATGCCGCAGGGGAGCGGCGTTCCGCCGAACGGGGAGGATTCCACGCATGGGCAGTCCGTACTTCACCACGGGACCGGTCGCACCGGCCAAGGACCCGATGCCGGGCCCAGTGCCGGGCCCAGTGCCGGGCCCGCTGCCCACGTATCCCGTGAAATCGCCGTACGCCAACCCGGCGCAGCCCGGCGACGCCTCCGTGCCACCGCTTCCCCTCATGCCGCCCGGCAAGGCCACCACCCAGCTGGACACCCCGTACGAGCTCACCGCCTCGGCCGCGATAGCCCGCCAGACAGCCACCGACCTCGACGACGCCAACGGCAAGGCGGGGCCGGGCGCACACAGCCTCACCGAGTACGCGAGCACCGCGTCGACCAAGATCCGCGGCTTCTCCTTCGGCGGCGCCCTCACCGGCAGCACCGAGCGCTGGCTGCAGCAGTGCAAGACCCTGCACGGCAAGCTCGGCAACGCCGCCACCAGCCTCGACCGGACGCGGCAGTTCTACAACGCCAACGAGACCAGCATCGCCACCGACTTCCGCGCGGGCCGGTAGAGGGCAGGGAGGAACAGACAGATGGTGTCCTTCAAGGAACTCCACGAGGCCGACTTCTCCGCGGTCAGCGAAGCAGCCGAAGCCTGGGCCGGCGTGGCCAAGGCCCTCACCGCCATGGACGGCCGGGTCTCCAAGGACCTCACCAGCACCGCGCAGCGGGCCGGTTGGAAAGGCGACGCCGCCGACGCGGCCACCACGGCCATGCAGGGCATCGACGGCGACTTCAAGCAGGCCTCGGCCGTCGCCACCGCCCTCGCCGCGATCATGAAGACCGCCGCCGAGGACTTCGCCGCCGCCCGCCGCGACCTCGACACGGCACTCCACGACGCGCAGGGCGACACCACCCTCAGCGTCACCGCCGACGGCGCGGTCAACTGGACCGTGCCGAAGGAGGAGCGGAACGACCCCGACGCCGAGCGCACGATACGGGCCAACGCCCAGGCACTGTCCGACCGGCTCGGCAAGGCCGTCGCGAAGGCCACCCTCGCCGACCAGCGGGCCACCATCGGCCTCCAGAGCGACATCGGCACCAGCACCACCGCCTTCAACGCCGCCCCGCTCGGCGCCGGCCCGGTCGCCGACGCCAAGCGGGCCACGGACCTGATGTCCAAGGCCGGCAGCCTCTCCGACGACCAGCTCAAGCAGTTGCAGGCCCTCATGGCCGCCAACGCGGAGAACAAGGACTTCTCCACCACCCTGCTCAACGGTCTCAACGCCGGTGGCAAGACCGGCCCCGAGGCCCTGCTGGAGTACAGCAAGGTCTACGACGGCCTGGCCCACGGCAACCACAACGCCGCGGGCTACCAGGACGTCTACAAGAACCTGTCCGTCGCGCTGGCCGCCGCCACCCGCGACGGCGGGATGGGCAAGGCCTGGGAGGACGGCCTGCTCGCGGCCGCCCGCCGCCCCGGCGGCTCGGCCGCGGGGTGGAACGACAACTACCCGGCGCTGACGGCACTGCTCAACGCGAAGGGCGACTTCGACAAGGGCTTCCTGACCAAGGTCGGCACCGACCTGGTCGACTACGAGCGCGGCAGCAAGCTCAAGGGCGAAGACCTGTGGGGCCCGGACTGGAACAACATCTCCGGCCACCAGGGCGATCCCCTGCGGGACCTCATGCAGACCATGAGCCGCAATCCCGAGGCGTCGAAGGATTTCTTCGACCCCGCGGCCAACAAGAACCTCGCCTACCTGCTCAAGGACCGTCAGTGGCCCAACCAGGGCTACGAACACAACCAGCTGGACGCACTCGCGCGGGACACCTCCCGCGGCGCGTTCGGCGATGCCCTGGAGGCCGCCACCACCGGCCGCGATCCCCACGGCACCCAGCCGCCGGTCCGCCCCCACGACGCGACGATGGCGCGCATCATGTCCGACACGATCAGTCACTTCGGCGGCGACTCCGCCGGCCATGTGACCGAACTCCCGGTCGGACTGCGCAAGCCGTTCGGAAACATGATCGCCGACTACGCGGCCGACACGTACGAGATCATCGGCAAGGAGGTCAACGGGCACTCCGAGACCAGCGGGCTGGCCATCGACCGGGACCGTCTCATCCGGGTCATCCGTGGGGTGTCCGACGACCCGGAGGCGTTCAGGGCCATCCACTACGCCGAGAGCCGGGAGATCGCCCGACGACTCGACGCCTACCCTCCCGACGCGTTCAGGCCGGACAGCACCGGGCACCCCGGCCCCGGTATCGAAGGCTACGTCCGGGAGGCCGGCCAGGTCCTGGGTGCGCTCAGCGGCACGCAGTCCGACGTCATGACCCGCCACCACGACGACGTGGTGTTCCAGAACAACTGGCAAGCGAAGATGAACTACCACGCCATCGGCACGCCCCTGACTCCCATACCCGTCGTGGGCGACTTCGTCCAGCGCATCGTTGACGTCGGCACGTCGGAGTGGGCGAACGGGCTCAACAGCGAGCAGGACGGGCAGACGCAGGCGGACCTGTCCAAGATGTTCAACTCCGGCGAGAACCAGTTGAAGCAGATGATCGTCGAGAAGGCCGGACAGGCCGGCCTCACCGAAGCGGAGATCACTTCGACCTCCGGTGTGCCCCAGAAGCTGCTGCACGACGTGTCGGGAAGCTACGGGACGGGCGTCAACCAGACGTACCGCAACGCACTGGGTGGGCGCTGAGATGAAGGAGACGCAGCACACGACCGGTCAGCCCGGCGACAGGAGCGCCGTCGGCGGGCGGCTGGACGCGGCACTCGACCGGCGGGGGTTCACCACCCGGGCGCTACGGGTGCGGGCGGCGGCGGCCGCGGTGGCGGTCACGGCGGTCGTGGCCGGGGCCGGGGTGCTCCTGGCGGACAACCTGACCAACGTCTTCGGTCCCGGCAGTGTGTGCGAGGGCGCCGTGAGCGCGGATCTGCTGAACGACGCACTCGGGGCGGGCAAGGTCAGCGACCAGGGTTTCGGCAACGGGGACCTCCGCAGTGGATCCGCCTTCTGCATGGCGAAGGTGAGTTCCGGGGTCTTCGGCAACGAGCGGTCCGTCACCGTGGAACTGCGCAGGAACGGTGACCTCTCCGTCGTCGCGAAGGACTCGGACGCCCGGCTGTTCGCCGCTTCGGCCAACGGTGGAGCGTCCGGTGCGGCCTTCGACCACCGGGCCTGGGCACTGCTCCCCGAGGCGTGCGACAGCGGGCAGCGGGTCGCCGTCAGAGCGGACCGTGGCGAACGTCCCGGGGCCGAGAAGCTCGCCGCACTCGCCGTGTCGACGGCCGACCGCATCGCGTCACAGCAGGGGTGCGGCGCATCGCCCATGCCCGCACCGCACAGGCTCTCCGCCGCCGGGCAGGACCGCGACCTCGACCACAACGCCGTCTGCGGCCTGTCCGGGCTCACCATGCCCACCGTCCAGGGCCCGGCCGTCCGGGAGACCGTGACCACCGCGACCGACCCGCTGTGGACCTGTCTCATCCACTCGGACGCGGATCCGAGGTCCTCGATCACCTTCACCATCGGTACCGAGCCCCGGCTCCTGGCCCCGGAGGCCCCGAAGGACGAGCCGGGGACCGGCCGCGCCCGCTGGGTGAAGCCCGGTGAGATGACGGCGACTTGCCAGGGCCGGCCCACCTACTTCCGGATGGACGTCAGCGGATTCCCGGACCTCGTACCGGACAGCGGTTCCGCCTGGAAGCAGTTCCTCACCGCCGGCGGCACGGCGATCGGCTGCGAGCCGATCCTCTGACGTCCCCGCAGGGGGCGCCCCCATCCGACCGATCAGCGATCAGCGAACAGGACACCGTGGAGATCAAGGACAATCACCGGCCCGGTACCCGGCGTGTGCGGGCCGTGGTCGCGGGGGTGGCGGCGGTCGGGCTGGGGATCGGCGGGTGGGCGCTGCTGGCGGACGACATGACCAACAGGTTCGGGCCGGACAGCGTGTGCGGCGAGATGGTGAGCGCGGCCGCGCTGAACGGCGCGCTCGGGTCGGGCAAGGTCAGCGCGGCGTCGTACGAGGGGAGCGCGAGCCGCGGTACGGCGATGTGCAGGGCCACGGTGAACGGCGGGATCTTCGGCGACGACCGGAGCGTCTCGGTGTACGCCACCGAGAGCAAGGACGTCTTCCACTTTCCGGTCGACCCCGGTGCGCGGCCGTTCACCGCCTCGGCGAACGGTGGCGCGGTCGGTGCCGTCCACGGGTCGTCGGCGTGGGCGCTGCTCCCGGCGGACTGCCCCGACGGGCTGCGGGTCGAGGTCCGTGCGGACGGCCCCACGCCCGATGCCCTGGGTCTCGCCCGGCTCGCCGTGTCGACGGCCAACCGCGTCGCGGACCAGCGCGGCTGCGGCAGGGCTCCGCTGCCCGCGCCGCACGAGCTGGCCCCGGCCGGCGGGGAGCGCGAGCTCGACACCGACGCCGCCTGCGGGCTGCCGGGGGTCACCGTCGGCCGCTCTCCGGGCAAGCGGTACAAGGAGGTCGTGTCGGCCGGGTCCGATCCGCTGTGGAGTTGCGCGATCACGCCGGAGGGCAGGGACGAGAACACCTCCGTCCTGGTCATCGCCACCGAGTCACGGCTCCGGCCGCCCGCCGCCGAGAGGGACACCTCGCCGGCGTTCGGCCGGGCCCGCTGGGTGGGTTCCCTGCCCCGGGACGAGATCGTGGTGACCTGTCACGGTCGACCCACCTACTTCCGGATCGGCACCGTCAGGCAACTCGGGCGACTGTTCCCGACCGGCGACGAGGCCTGGAAGCAGTTCCTCACCGCCGGGGGCGAGGCGATCGGCTGCGAGCCGATCCTGTAGGGACCGGGGTGGTCGGAAATGGGCGGGCGGCCACGCGAGTAATGGCCTATCTTGCGATGGACCTATTACTCAGGACACGGGGACGCGCCATGACCACCACCGACCACACCTCCCGCACGACCGTCGCCGTCTCCGAGCGCCTCGTGCTGTCGCGGCCGCGAGAGGACGACGTGGAGGCGGTGTTCGCGATCCACGGGGACCCGGAGACCAACCGGTACAACCCGTACGGGCCGCAGCGGGACCGGGCGGCGAGCCGGGAGATGCTGGACGGGTTCGTCGCCGACTGGGTGCGGGACGGCGTGGGGTACTGCACGGTGGCCACCCGGGAGGATCCGGGGACGGTCATCGGGTTCGCCGGGCTCTACCTGCACACCCTGGACGGGGAGCGGGTGTTCAACCTCTACTACCGGTTCCGGCCGTCCGCCTGGGGCCGCGGGTACGCGGCGGAGGCGGCGCTGGCGGCGATGGCGGAGGCGCTGCCGCGCTACCCCGGAGTCCCGGTGATCGCCCTGATCCACGCCGACAACCTGCCCTCGCGACGGCTCGCCGAGCGGCTCGGGCTGGTCGCCGACCCGGACGGCCGCACGGACGAGGAGGACCGGCTGATCCACCGGATGGCCATGACCGGCGCGTCGGCCACCACCCCCGCAGCCACACCCGCCTGAGGCCGGAGATCCCCCGCCGGGGGGAGGGGGATCGCACCGCGGGCGGAGGCCCCGGGGCGGGGTCCGGCGGCACCGTGGGGGCATGAGGATCAACGAGCACGCGGTGCGGACCGGGGCGGCGTGGACGGCGGTCGCGGCGACCGGGCCGTACCTGACGCTGAAACTGCTCTGGCTGACCGGGCACCCGGTGGGAGCGGAGGCCGGCGAGATGGACCGGCTGTGGCTGCTGAACCTGCTGACCGTCGGCATGGACGCGATCGCCGTGGCGCTGGCGCTGGCGTTCGTCCGGCCGTGGGGGCGGCGGGCGCCGGCCGGGCTGGTGGCGTTCCCGATGTGGGTGGCGACCGGGCTGCTGGGCACGATCCTGGTCGCGCTGCCGCTGTACCTGGGAAGCCTGATGCTGCTCGGGCCGGAGGACGGCGGCCCGGACGACAAGGGCCCCGGCGACTGGGTCTTCCTCGTCGTGTACGGCGGCTTCGCCGTCCAGGGCGTCGCGCTGCTCACCGCCTTCGCCCTGTACGCCCGCCAGCGCTGGGCCGGGCTGCTGCGGGAGCGGATCGGCGACCTGCCCGGCTCCCCCACGCTGACGGTGCAGCGCGCCCTCGCCTGCGTCGCCGCGCTGCTCGCCGCGGGCGTCGCGGTGGCCCGGGCCCACTGGGCGCTCGGCGGCACCGCCGGACTGCCGCAGGCCATGGTGGAGGAGCGCAGCCGAGGCATGGCGGTGATGGACGGGGTGGCCGCGGTGATGGCGGTGGCCGCGGTGGCGGCGCTGCTCCTCCTCGTCTTCCGGGTCCGGCCGGAGCGCCGGCTGATCCAGCCGCTGCTGGTGGCCTGGACGGCGGCGGGCTCGCTGTTCGGCTGGGGTGGCTGGCAGTTGGTGGCCCTCGGGGCGACGGCGACCCGGGTGACCGACCCGCGGACGGCCGTGCCCGGGCTGATGCCCCTGGTGGAGGCCGCCCAGGTGGTGGCGGCGGTGCTGGTGCTGGTGGTCGGGGCGGTGGCGCTGACCGAGTGGGGCGCCCGCCGTGGCGCCGCTGCCGTAGAGTCGCGCGGGTGATCACGGGGGTGAACGACCGGGCCCGGACGGGCGGCCGGTCGCGGCGCGCGGCGGGGGCGGTGGTCGGGCGGCGGGCCCGGCTGCGCTGGGTGCACCTGGTGCTGGGCGGCGCGCTGCTGATGCCGTACTGGATGCTGTCGGTGGTGCTGTTCGGGGCGCTCAACCCGAACCAGCCACCCGCTCGCCAACTGCTGCTGTACGTCCTGTCGTTGTTCGTCTCGCTGCCGATGGCCGCCGTCACCGCGCTGGTACCGGTGGTGCGGGGGCTGGAGGGCTCGGCCGCGCGGGCGCTGTGCTCGGCGGCCCGGCCGGAGGACCTGGCCACCGGGCCGGCCCGCTCCTGGGCGGCCCGCCGGCGCACCGCGCTCTGGCACGTGCTGCACCTGCTGTTCGGCGGGGTCGTCGCCGGGATGACCCTGGCCGGCACCCCGTTCGCGGTGGTGCTGCTCTGCGGCTTCTCCGGGACCGAGGAGTTCGTCCGGATGTGGCAGCGGCACTTTCCCGGCTGGCTGGCCACCGGCCCGCTCCTCGGCCTCGGCGTGCTGCTGCTGATCCTGGGCACCAACGCGGTCTGCGGCGCGCTGCTCGCCCGCTGGGCGCCCGCCCTGCTCGGCCCGACCCCGGAGGAGCGGGTGGCGGCCGCCGAGCGCCGGGCCACCGTGCTCGCCCAGCGCAACCGGCTGGCCCGCGAGTTGCACGACTCGGTCGGGCACGCGCTCAGCGCCGTCGGCATCCAGGCTTCGGCCGCCGCCAGGGTGCTGCGCAAGGACCCGGACTTCGCCGCCGAGGCGCTGGCCGCGATCGAGGAGACCGCCCGGTCGGCCGTCGCCGAACTCGACGCCGTGCTCGGGCTGTTGCGCGAGGAGGACCCGGGGGCCGCGGGACCGGCCGGGCCGACCCTCGCCGGACTGGACGACCTGCTGCGCCAGCTCGGGCGCGCCGGGGTGGCGGTGGACGCCGAGCTGGCGCCCGGGCTGTCCGGCCTGCCCCCGGCGGTCTCCCGGGAGGCGTACCGGATCGTGCAGGAGGGGCTGACCAATGTGCTGCGCCACGCCGGGCCCGCGCGGGCCGGGCTCCGGGTCGGGCTGGCCGACGGCCGACTGGAGATCGAACTGACCAACCCGCTCGGGGCCGCCCGGCCGAGCCGCCCCGGCGGCGGGCGCGGGCTGCGCGGGATCGGGGAGCGGGTGGCGGCCCTGCGCGGCGGCAGCACGGCGGGGCCGGGCGAGGACGGAACGACGTGGCGGCTGGCCGTCTGGCTGCCGGTGACGGGAGGAACGACGTGAACCAGGGCACGGGGCGGAACGCGGGCGGAGCCTGGGCCGAGGACACGAACCGGGGCACGGGCCGAAGCGGGGAGCAGGGCGTGGAGCACAGCGTGGAGCAGGGCGTGGAACAGAGCGGGACCAGGGGCGGGACCAGGGGCGGGACCGGGGGCGGCGACGGCATCCGGGTGGTGGTCGCGGACGACGAACGGCTGGTCCGCCTGGGCCTGCGGGTGGTGATCGACAGTGAACCGGACCTCACCGTGGTCGGCGAGGCCGCCGACGGCGCCGAGGTCGTCCCGCTGGTGCGCGAACTGCGCCCGGACGTGGTGCTGATGGATGTCCGGATGCCCGGCATCGACGGCATCCGGGCCACCGAGCAGCTGGTCAACGGCATGACCCCGCCGCCGCGCATCCTGGTGGTCACCACCTTCGAGCACGACGACCACGTGTACGACGCGCTGCGCGCGGGCGCCGCCGGGTTCCTGCTGAAGCGGGCCCGGGCGGAGGAGATGGTGCAGGCGGTGCGGCTGGTGGCGCGCGGCGACTCGCTGCTGTTCCCGGCGGCCGTCCGCGACCTGGCGCTGCGCCACCGCGCGGACCGGCGGCGGGAGTCCGAGGCGGACCGCGGGCCGATCGGGCGGCTGACCGAGCGGGAGGGGCAGGTGCTGCGGCTGATGGCAACCGGACTCAACAACGGCGAGATCGCCCGGCAGCTGGTGGTCAGCCAGGAGACGGTGAAGACGCATGTCGGCAGCGTGCTGGCCAAGTTGGGCGCGCGGGACCGCACCCAGGCGGTCATCGCGGCCTACGAGTCGGGCTTCGTCCTGCCAGGCTGACACCGGCACAGCTCCCTGCGGGCGCCACCACCGACGGGCCGCGGGCACCGCCACCGACCACGCGCAGGCACCATCACCGACCACGCGCAGGCACCGCCACCGTCGGCCCGGGGCAGCGCACACGGATTCCGTCCGACCGGCTCCCAGCGAGTAGAGTGCGGGTTTCCCCTTCAACGCCCGATACCTCCCGGTATCGCCTGGAACGAACTGGTGGCCGCATGACAGTCCGGACCCGACCCGCGCTCTGGTGGCGCATGGGCATCGTGCTCTCGGCGGGCCTCGGCCTGATCCTCGGGACCGCGCCGCTGGTCTACTTCACCGTGCAGAGCAACGTGATCGTGTTCGGCTACTTCGTCGGCGCCGTGTACTGGATGCTCAAGCGCGACACCGTGGACGCGCCCGCGCCCCGGCTGCGCGGCGCCGCCACGCTGTACATCCTGATCACCGGGCTGGTCTCGCACGTACTGCTCGAGCACGGTGCCAACCCGCTGCCCGGGCTGGTCAGCGGGCCGGACAAGCTGGCGCACTGGTCGTCGTTCTTTCTGCACTACGTGACGCCGGTGATGGTGATCGTCGACTGGCTGGTGCTCAAGCCGCGCAACGCCGCGGCCTGGAAGGACGTACCGCTCTGGCTGGCCTTCCCGCTCGGCTACGCGGCGATCGTGCTCACCCGCAACGCCCTGTTCGACGACTACCCGATGCCCTACCCCTACTTCTTCTTCGACCCGACCACCAAGGGCTACGGCTACGTCTGGGGCCAGATCGCCCTGCTGACCGTCGAGTTCGTGGTGCTCGCGGCACTCGTCGTCGGACTGGACCGGCTCGGGACGCGGATCGCCGACAGGCTGCGACCGGCGCGGCAGGCGTGACGCGGTAGCGACGAATCGGCGGCACGACCGCCGGCGGCCGGCCTCAGATCCGCCAGGCGCGGATCCGGTCGGCCGCCGCGTACACGTCCGCCCGGGCCTCCGTCATGTCGCGGGCCAGTTCCACCAGCGCCCCGTAGGGCGGATCGATCCCCTCACCGGCCGCGTGCATGTACGCGGCCGTCGTCACGCAGGCGTAGAGGTTGTTGCGCACCGGCAGCGGGCGCAGCAGCACGATGGTGTGCATCAGGGTGGCCGCGCACCAGGCCGGGTCCGCGTCGTGGCCGAGCTGGGCGGTGTTCACCCGGTGGCGGGCGACGGCGGCCTGGAGCGCCGAGTAGTCCCGCACGCCGAGGTCCTCCGGGGAGGCCAGCTCCTGGACGTCGAGCAGCCAGCGCAGGTCGACGTGGAGCGGTGCCGCTCCCCCGGCCTTCACGCGGCGGGGGCGTCCTCGGGGAACGCGGCGTCGAACTCGGCCCGGTGCGCCTTCCAGAACGCCACCGCGTGGTCCACGAAGACCCTTCGCTGCTGCTCCCGCACGCTCAGGTCGTGGACGTACGCCTTCACGGTCTTGCCGTCGGCCGCGGCGGCCTCGCGGATCGCCGCGAGTTCGTGCTCCGTGTACTCGATGTTGAGCGCAGGCATGCCGCCGATGGTACTGGAGCCAGGGGAAGTTGGGGACGCGGACGACGGATTCCCACCCGCAGTCAAAGCGGTGTTTGTCGAGACCGCCGGGGGCCGTTCCACCCCGGCTCGCATGGCCCCCGAGGAGGACGCGGGTCGGCCCGGAGGAGGAACCGGGTGCGCCGCCTGGGCTGACGCGCCGGGGCGGGACCGGCCGTAGCGTCGGCAGGGAGCGGTGGCGGAGGGGTTCCGCGGGGGAGACCGGGGATTCGGCGGAGGCCGGAGATGACACGCAGGAACACGGGCAGGGCGGCGGCCGCGGCCGTCGCGCTCGCCACGGCGGTGGGGCTGGCGGCGCCGGGGGCGGCCGCGGCCGAGGGAGCGGCCGCCGCCGCGGGGGGACGGGCGAACCCGCTGGAGGGGATCTGGCGGACGGAGGGCTACGGCATGGTGATCGCCGTCTCCGGGGGCCGGCTCACCACGTACGACGTGACGGCGCACAGCTGCGTGCCGGGGTGGATCACGGGGACGCAGAGCGGGGCGCCCGGCCCGGACGGCACCACGCGCTACGCCGTGGAGAACCTCGGCCTGACGCTCACCCCCAAGGGCCGCGACCGGGTCGTCGAACGCGAGGAGGGCGGGGTCGGCAGCAAGACGGTCACCCGGCTGAAGGCCCTTCCGCCGTCGTGCGCCCAGCCGGCGCCGAACGACCCGCTCGCGGTCTTCGACCGGTTCTGGGAGAACTTCGAGGAGCACTACCCCTTCTTCGCGGCCAAGGGCATCGACTGGCACGCCGTCCGCGACGAGAAGCGGCCCACGATCACCCCGACGACGACCGCCGACCAGTTGCAGACCGTCCTCGTGGACATGCTCCGCCCGCTCGGCGACGCGCACACCGGGCTGGTCCGGGTCGTCGACGGGCGGCTCGAGGACGTCTTCGAGGGGCAACGGCCCGGGTCGACGACTCCGACCAAGGAGCTGATCGCGCGGGCCCGACAGGCCTCGGAGGCCCAGCTCACCGGCGCGGAGCAGCTCTTCGCCGGCGGCCGGCTCGGCGCGGGGCGGCTCCCCGGCGGCCTCGGCTACCTCCGGGTGAGCAGCTTCAACGACCTCACCGACGGCGACTTCCAGAGCCAGGTCGACGAACTGGACCGGGCGCTGGACGCCGCGCTGGCCGGGCCCCGGCGGCCCACCGGCCTGGTCGTCGACGTGCGGCTGAACGGCGGCGGCTCGGACGCGCTCGCGCTGCACGTCGCCGCCCGGCTGACCGACCGCCCCTACGTCGCCTACCGGAAGGTGGCGCGCAACGACCCGGCCGACCCGACGAAGTTCACCCGGCCCGACCCGGTCACCGTGCGGCCCTCGGCGGGCGCGCGGTTCAACGGCCCGGTGGCGTTGCTCACCTCCTCGATCTCCGCCAGCGCGGCGGAGACGTTCACCCAGGCCATGATGGGCCGCTCCCCCAGGGTGCTCCGGGTCGGCGAGAACACCCAGGGCGTCTTCTCCGACATCCTGGTCAAGACGCTCTCGCCGGACTTCCTGGTCGTCCTGCCGAACGAGAAGTACCTCAGGCGCGACGGCGGCACCTTCGACGGACCGGGCATCCCGCCGAATGTCCGCACCCCGGTGTTCACCCCCGACGAGCTGGCCGCGCTCAGGGACTCGGCCCTGAGCACAGCCCGCCGGATGCTCACCGAGGACGCCCGGGGCGGCCGGGACGGCCAGGACGGCCAGGACGCCCAAGGTGATCAGGACACCCAGGACACCCAGTGCGACCAGGACACCCAGTGCGACCAGGGCGGCCGGAGTGCCGAGGATCAGCAGCGGTAGGCGTCACATCGGCTCCACCGCCCGCAGGTCGCCGTCCAGCTCCAGCCACCGGGTGAGGCCCAGGCCGCGCAGGAACGGCAGGTCGTGGCTGGCCACGATCAGCGCGCCCCGGTAGGCGGCCAGTGCCTGGGTGAGCTGGCGGACGCTGGCGAGGTCCAGGTTGTTGGTCGGCTCGTCGAGCAGCAGCAGCTGCGGCGGCGGGTCGGCCAGCAGCAGGGCGGCCAGCGTGGCCCGGAACCGCTCGCCACCGGAGAGGGTGGCGGCGGGCTGGTCGGCCCGGGCGCCGCGGAACAGGAAGCGGGCGAGCCGGGCGCGGACCGCGTTGTCCCCGGCGGCGGGGGCGAACAGCTTGACGTTCTCCACGACGGAGCGCTCGTCGTCCAGCAGGTCGAGCCGCTGCGGGAGGTGCCGCAGCGGCACCGGGGTGATGACCTCTCCTCCCAGCGGGGCCAGTTCGCCCGCGATGGTGCGCAGCAGGGTGGTCTTGCCGGCGCCGTTGCGGCCGACCACGGCGATCCGCTCGGGCCCGCGCAGGTCGAGGTCGGCGGTGGTGCCGTGGGGCAGCCGGACCTTGTCCAGGGTGAGCACGGTGCGGCCGGCCGGCACGGCGGTGCGCGGCAGGTCGATCCGGATCTCGGCGTCGTCGCGCACCGCCTCCTCGGCCGCGCTGAGCCGTGCCTTCGCCTCCTCCAGGCGCTCGGTGTGCATGCCCTGGAGACGGCCGGCCGTCTCCTGGCCCTTGCGTTTGAGCATCCCCGCGAAGATGTGCGGGTCGTTGCGGGTGACGGAGCGCTTCTTGCCGTACGCGGCGCTGCGGTCCAGCCGGACCCGGGCCTCGGCCAGGTCCCGCTTCTGGCGCTGGACGTCGGCCTCGGCGTTGCGCAGCATCCGCTCGGCCGTCTCCTGCTGGGCCGCGAGGGTGCGTTCGTAGTCCTCGAAGTTGCCGCCGTACCAGGTGACTTCGCCGTCCCTGAGGTCGGCGATCTGGTCGACGTGCCGGAGCAGCTCGCGGTCGTGGCTGACGACCAGCAGGACGCCCGTCCAGCCTGCCACCGTCTCGTAGAGCCGCTCGCGGGCGGCCCGGTCGAGGTTGTTGGTGGGTTCGTCGAGCAGCAGGACGTCGGGGCGGGCCATCAGCAGGGCGGCCAGCCGCAGCAGCACCGCCTCGCCGCCGGATAGTTCGCCGGTGGTGCGGTCGAGGCCGAGGCGGCGCAGGCCGAGCCGGTCGAGGGTGGCGCGGGCGCGCTCCTCGACGTCCCAGTCGTCGCCGATCGCGTCGAAGTGGCGCTGGTCGGTGTCGCCGGACTCGATGGCGTGCAGGGCCTCGCGGGCGGCGCGGATGCCGAGCGCCTCGTCCACCCGGAGGGTGGTGTCGAGTGTCAAGCCCTGTGGCAGGTAGCCGAGTTCACCGTCGATCCGGACGGTGCCGGCGGTGGGCGTGAGCTCGCCCGCGATCAGCCGCAGGAGCGTGGACTTGCCCGCGCCGTTGAGCCCGATCAGGCCGGTGCGGCCGGTGCCGACGGCGAGCTGGAAGCCGTCCAGGACGGGCTTGCCGTCGGGCCACTCGAACGAGAGCTCGGTGCAGAGGACGGCGGTGGTGGTGGGTTGGTGTGCCATACAGGCCTCCCGGGGTGGTTGCCGAAGGGGTGGTGAGCAACACGGGGAGACACCGCGGGTGCGGAACCGGGGACGGCCGAGGAGAAAAGGGTGGCGTCACGCAGAGGGGCGCCACGGGCCGTGACTGAGGTCGCACACTCGCGCACCGCGCGACGGCAGCAGGGCCTGCGCGGCGGGGGCGGTGTCCCGGGACCTCAGTAGAGCAACGGCCTTCTCCTTGTCTGGCTGATGACTCGGACCACGGTAGGCAGCCCGGGACAGGGGTGCAACCGAATTAATACTGCAACGGTGCTTAAGCACCGTTGCAGTATTAAAGATCGTTTCAGAATGACTTTCGAAGGCGCCGGAGGCAGATGATGCTGCAGGCGAGGTCGAGTAGTCCCTGGTGGAGGTCTGCGCGTCGCTCGTAGCGGGTGCGGAGGCGTTTGAACTGGTGGAGCCGGGCGAAGACGCGCTCTACGACCCAGCGCACCTTGCCGAGTCCGGAACCGTGGGCGACGCCGCGTCGGGCGATCATCGGCTTGATGCCGCGCCGCCGTAGCAGG